>JAEOTW010000031.1 GCA_016839655.1 Promethearchaeota archaeon
CAATTCATATTATTCTTCGAGCCATGCTAGATTGTAAATCTATTGAAGAAACCAAAAATTTAGCTAAGATTGTGGGTAAAGGTCAATCTGGGAATATATTGATTGGTGATAAAAACGGAAAATATCAGGATATTGAATTTGGAGGGAGTGAAGTCTATTTTTTAGACATTAAAAATAACCATTTTATTCATACGAACCATTTTTTAAAGAATGAAACACTTAATTCAAATCCAGATTCATTACAAAGCTCATTTAATCGATACAAAATCGCAAGCAATTTGGTAAAAAGTAACCAAACACAGTCATTAGAATTTATGAAAAGGATATTATTAGATGATACTGATCCTGAATTACCAATATGTAGAAAATATATCCCTGGTACAGTAATGGAAAAAGTTGGCACGGTATGCACGATTTTGATGGATTTGAACCAGGAAGTGATGCACATTACTAAAGGAAGTCCCCTTCATAATCCATTTACTAAAATCTCACTAAATTAAATTCCTAGTAAACTATAAAATAAAGTAGTAAGAGTAAAAATTGAAAAAATTGAGTATAGAACATTACTCTTCCAATCAAAAGAAGAGTAGGCTCTATAAGATCTCAATTTTTTTTCTAATGGAAGCTTAATTTCTTCCACTTCTCCATGGGTACAACTCTCACACTCGCCTTGTATGAATTACCCACAACTCTCTTAAATATATTGAACAAAACTACTATATAAAATTAGCTCAAGTTAAAAAAACGAAAAAGCAAAATCTAAGCTCAAGAACATACTCCTTCTCAATTTAAAAATGAATTATCATCATAATTAATATAAAGAAGCTCTACAATCTCTCCCCACATATGGATACTCTCTCTGTCACGCAAAATTTTTGCTTTAAACTTTATTCTTAAACCTTTTGCCATAAATTTAGGAGGTAAATTTATTGGATCATATTTACTTCCATCATCAGCTTCTATACCGTAAAAACCCCCCTCAAAATCGAGATATACTATTTTGCCGGTGTCAGAAGCTATATCATCAGATTCATTCGCCCCTGTAATCACCAAAAAGCCTAATAAGGATCCAACACAGAACAGGATGATACAACCAAATAGTATTGAAGTATGTTTTTTTAACATTATAAAACTTGATATATTCTTTTCAAGGCTTTCTATTATTCGGAATATATTTAAACTTTTCTGTCAAATTTTCTATTCACCTTAAGTTTCTAATTGTATAAAAAAAATTCATAATAAAAAAGTAAATTCCTATTACTTCAATCTCAGCCTTTATCATTTTTGCTATGATAAATAAATTACCACAGTTAGTATCACAAGTATAATAAACAAAGGAAAGATTAACAACCATCTAAATCTGTCATAGCCAATCAAAACTTCTTTTTTTTCAGCACTTAATCGCTCACCACATCTCGGACAGTATACAGGAATGGAATCACGCCAAATTATCGGACTGTAAGGACTATGAGTCCGATAAATTCGCTCTCCACAGCTCTCACATTTAGGTCTTAATGGTATTTTCCTTCCCACCCTCATCTTTGTCTCTCAACATTTATACGGATTATTCATAATTAAAGATAAAATAGGATATAAAAATATTCGTCAATTTGGAGTAGAGTTTCACTATTTAATACCTATCCAATATAAAAGAAAAAATAAAATCTAAGCTCTAGAACATACTCCTTCCTATTACTTACCATCCTAATCTCAACCATTTCTGTACCAATCAAAATACGACCAAAAACCCTCAAACTCTAAGCCTGAATCCTCTAATCCTTTTTTACTCCCCAAACAAGTGTAGAGCAAACATAAATAACATAATAATGAGAGATTTGACAAAATTTTAATAATATCTTGAATTCTAGGTTCATATCTAGTCTTATTAGATAAAAAAGAGGGATCTAATGATGAATGAATCGAATACCAAGAGTAAGTTATTCTGGTTTGAAATAAATCAAACGAGTGCGAGTATCATCCTTTTGATTTCGATAGTAGGGCTAATTACAACTCCATTAGAATTCTATTCTGTCTTAAGATATGTAATTTATACTTTTAGAGATCTCAATGGCTCATTCAAATCTAACTTAGATTATTTTCTTAGAAATTGGGATTTTTACTTACCTTTTATATTGATTCTTATTGGATATGTTGTGTTAATAGCACTTTTTATCTATAGCTGTATTAAATTACTACTCTCATTCAGGATAAAATCTAACGATCGTACAGCACCAATAATTTTTGTCATTAGTTTAGTGGGATTCGCTTACTATTCAACGTACATCTTTCAAGATATTTATATAATATTTTCTACTATTGAAAACTGGAATAGTTGGTATATGCTTGGGGTTGTTGAATATTTTACATATTTACTTGTGGATTTTACTTTGAAAACTTGTCTCACAATATTATTGATATACATGCTAGTTAGGTCAGTACAAACCATAAGAGGATAGGACTAAGAAAATCTATTTCCTTGAGAACAGCCAATAGATCCTCGAGCAATATAAAAAAATCACTTCCTTTCTTTGAAAATCCTTTATTATTAAAAATTATTACATTTGCAGAAAAATAAATTTATAAAAAAAGAAAAATAAAATCTAAGCTCAAGAACATACTCCTTCTTTCCTATTACGTACTATTTTACTCTCATCCCAATCTTATCCATTCTTGTACCAACCAAAATACAACCACCAACCCTCAAGCTCCAAGCCTGAATCCTATGATCCCCTTTCGAATGCCACACACTCGTGCTATTGAGAGTAGCAGGCTAAATAAGTCGCCCGAAAGCTCCCTACGTACACCCCTACCTCACCAACCCCGTCTTTTACGGGTGCACTCGTCTCATCCCTATTATTCTCTTAATCATTTAGCTTCTTGTGATAATTGATTGGATTGAAGAAAATCCCAATTTGAGGATAAATGTGAATATAATTCTCGATTAGGTCTTCCATATCTTTAATTCTTTTTAATATCCATTTAGGCTTATGCTCATGTTCCCATCCTTGTAATTCTTCAACCATACTATTAAGAACTAATTCCAAATCATTAAACTCTTGTGGTATTACTCCAAATTTCTGCCTTAACGGTATGTACATTTTCAGAACTGATGAATAGTCATCATACCACCAATTTGGATTCTGTTTTTTGTAATTGTCTATTATTTGTAACTCTATCTCTAGATCTGGAAATCGAATCCTAATAATATCTAAGAACCTAAGACACGCTTTAAATAACTCTTTAGACATATTTGGAGTGGCTAACCAATTGTTATATTTCCTTATTACACCATCCAGATTGGTCAGATCATCAGGTAAATTTTCTTTTAATACTTGTATTTGTGCATCCACATATTCCCTTATTCTAAAACTAACTAATTCTATTATTCCATTAAAAACCTCTAATATATCAGGATGTTCTTGATAAGCTAAAACTAGGCTAATAATACCTTCCATTAGTTCTTGATTATTTAGTTCAGTCAAATCATTGATTATATGATTATAAATGACTATTTTATCCCTATAAAGAGAAATTGTTTTGGTTAATCCCATAAGAAATTTTTGGTTTCTCCGCATTGTCCCCTTTATCGTATTCCGATTTTGTTTAATTTTTCTTGATGCAATTTTTAATCTTGTTAATCTTTGTTGTAACCTTCTCTTTTCTGCATAGCTATTAGTTAGTTGAATTTCCAGAGTTAATTCAGTAGTTAGATTTTGATTTTTTTTTAATTCTTGCGATAGCTCTTGGATTTCTACATTAGATTGCTCAATAACATGTTCTGTCTCCTTTGAGCTAGCTAAGCTTTCATTTAATCTGGTTCCTAATTTCTCTCTACGGTCGATAGCAACTAACTTACAATCTTCAATTTTCATCCTGAATTTTTCTCTGGGATTTTTACAGTAATCTTTAAAATTACTATTGCATAAGGATTACTTTCCGCAGCTAGGGGATTTATTCTAATTTTGGTAATAATAAGTTTTGCTAGAAATATTTAAACTGCAAGAAGATTATACTATAATAATTTGAAGAGAAAATCATTAAATTTAGAATATCAATTGAAGAAAATAATAATATAAAAATAAAATCTAAGCTCAGAATTTAATCTATACTATCCAGTACCTCTTGCCTAAATCCCTTTTCATTAGCATTAGCAGCTATGGATATCGAATTTTTCCTATTCAAAAAAACTAAGAAAATATTCTCACGTCCTAGTAGATCATTCCTATAAACCAATCTATAGTCATAATCCTCTGCTATCTGGATTATTTTTCTTTCAATTAAGTCATAGTCTAAAAACATTTCCTTCTTATTAGCTTGATTTTCTTTATTTTTCAACCATTTTTTAAATTTCAGCTGCATTTCTACTAATTCTTTCACAAGTACTCTTAATTTGAAATAATTTTAAAATTCTTACTGAAATAGTATATACAAAAATAGAATAAATCTAAGCTCTAGAACATACTCCTTCCTATTACTTCAATCTCAACCATTCTTACCAGCCAAAATACGACCAAAAACCCTCAAGCTCTAAGCCTGAATCCTATGATCCCCTTTCGACTGCCACACACTCGTGCTATTGAGAGTAGCAGGCTAAATAGGTCGCCCG
>JAEOTW010000184.1 GCA_016839655.1 Promethearchaeota archaeon
AATATTAATAGGAATTTGCTTAATAATAATTGGAATTCTGATTAAATTTCCTGATTTTTTATACAGACAACGTTTTTCATGGATTATATATTCTTTAGGAATAGAGACTCTCTTGCTTTCCATGCTATTATTATTTGAAAATTTTGTAATGATAAATATAAAAAAGAGTTACAAACTACTGTTTTATTATTCTTATTATTCCTTAACAGTTTATTTAGGCCATTATTTATTATATTTTTTGTTTTTAAATAGATTAAATCCTTATAATATTTGGTTCTTCATATTAGCAACGTTTATACTTCTAGGGATATTACTCAGATTTGTTTATAAAAAGTTTAAATACAAGGCATCTGTTAAAATCCAAATCAGCAGATTAAGTCTAAACTTAACACTCAAAATTGAAAAGAAAAAGCATAATAAAATGAAAAAATGAAAAAAAGAATCGATATTCTATTAGTAGAAAAGAGGATGGTTGAGAGTAGAGTTAAAGCGCAATGGCTTATAAAAAACGGTTATGTTTTTGCAAATAATAAAAAAATAATAAAACCTGTTAAAAAAATTGATAATATATTTGAAATCCAAATAATGGAAGATTTCCCTTATGTTGGTCGTGGAGGATTAAAGTTGGAAGCCGCTATTAAAGAATTTTCAATCTCAGTTGAAGGAAAGATTTGTGCTGATATTGGGCATCGATAGGGGGATTTACAGATTGTTTACTGAAGCATGCTGCATTAAGATTATCAGTTATACAAAATTCTCATTTCTTAGGATAATTCTGGAATATTTTACCCCAATCAGTTTGATAAAATTTCTTGATTCTTTTTTTACCAATAGTGGGATACCAGAACATATCGTGATAGATCATTGATGCATAAGTAGGTCCTAAAAAGAAGAGTTCATTACGAAATAAAGGATAAAGAAATTGTAATGGTCCTTTACGCACCATTTGATCTCCCCAAATTACTAAACTACGCTTAACTTTAAAATTCCAATTTATATGAGATATCTCTTCTCCCACAATTTCAATTTGATCATAGTCTCCACATCCTAAACCTTCATCATGAGCTAATTTTATCGCTGGTAATTTCAAAGGGTCAAAACCCATCATCTGTGCAACAATTGTATCTACAGCAACTTGATCGTAACCAGCAATGATACAATTCTTGATTCGAGGAATCATTGTTCTTGGTCCGGCCCCATCACCACACACTGTTCCATCTACAACAGCTAAAATGTTTGGATGAATTTGTTTTTGAATAATTAACAGATCTACTAAGACTTCAGACATATACTGATGTGAAAAATGTCTTCTTTTGGTTAAAAGCCCACCAAAAGCATTTTTCATAGCACATGTTATACCACCATGCTTCATTTCTCCAGCAGTTTTTTTTAATGATCCTCCGACCGCTCCAGTATGCCCATGAGTTTTCATTGTTGGGAGATGTATTATAGGTTTTCCTACGTAAAATTCTGGAATAAGAAAACCATTAGGAAAAATCTTGGTATCTAGTGCGTGTAAATTCATATTTTTCAGTGAAATGAATTTTGGTCGTAAAGATTCGTATGGAACAAATGGAATTCGCGTTAAAGGTACAAACCATACACCATACTTCTTAATAAGAGGCCCCCATTTGTTTCCTTTTAAACCTTTTTCTATATTTGTGACTACAGTTCTATTTTCAGCGGTAAAAAGATTCTTGGGATTATAACCATCTTCTATCATAGTTTTTAATATTCCTTCTACTTGCCAAGGAGGACTAGAGCAAGCAGGAAAAAATTTTGACCAGCTAAGATTTAATTTTAGGATTATTTTCTCTTTTTGGTCGAAAACTTTTGTATAATCAGCTAGTTGCATTAATTTTTTATAATCTTGAAGTATAGTCTTAGATGCAGTTTTGATTATAAAGACCTGTGAATTTTTAGCCATCATTATTTATTAAAGATAATACTCCTTTAACTTAATTTCTAAAATTAATAATGAAATAATATGATGAAATAATTGCTAAAAAATAAAATAAAAAAAATTTTAAGTTAAAAAGATTTTAATCAGAGACAAATTCCATCCCTTTATAGGATTTTTCCTCTTTCTTAAATGGTAAACACATCATATAATGTGTTCCACCAAGGGGAATTTTTCTTGGATTGTCAATACCGCATCCTACGTGTTCACCTTTTTCTTGGCATCTTGGGTGAAATGCACATCCAGATGGGGGGTTAATAGGACTTGGTACATCTCCTTCAAGGATAATTCTATTTTGTTTTGAACTAGGATCAAAAGTTGGTCGCGCGGATAATAGTGCTCTGGAATAGGGATGTGTAGGATTATAAAAAACCTCATCTATAGCCCCTCCTTCGACGAACTTTCCTAAATACATAACTCGAATATCATCAGCTATATGCTGTACCACACTTAAATCGTGTGTTATAAAAAGATAAGATAGTCCAAATTTTTGCTGTAATTCTTTTAATAAATTCAAAATTTGAGCTTGTACAGATACGTCAAGTGCAGAAGTTGGTTCATCTAACACGATAATTTCTGGATTACATGCTAACGCTCTAGCTATCACTATCCTTTGCTTCTGTCCACCAGAAAATTCATGAGGATACCTATCTAAATGTTCAGCCTTCATAGAAACGGTTTCTAAAAGTTCAAGAACACGTTGTCTAATTCGAGATTTTTTACTCATACCTTCTAAAATACGGAGGGGTTCACCTATAATATTAACTATTCTCCAACGAGGATTTAAGGATGCATCTGGGTCTTGAAAGACCATTTGAACTTTCTTTCTAAAAAACCTTTGCATAGTGAAATCTTCAAAGATTTCATATCCTTTCCGTATCATTTTTTTATAAAGTCTTCTTATAAATGGGGGTGTTTTAGCAAAGAAATTATTGATTTGCGTAGATCTTGGTTTATATATGTGTGTTGCTCCTGCAAGATATATACTTTTTGCTCTTTTAGCAAATCTTTCCCATAATCCTCTAATTCTCCCAGGATCAACTCGTCTGGGTCCATAATATATTTCACCTTCCGTATTCGGAACAAGTTCTAGAATTGTATTACCAATTGTAGTTTTTCCACATCCACTTTCTCCTACTAATCCTAGTGTTTTTCTTTTGTAAAGTTTAAATGATACACCATCAACAGCTTTAACTTCCCCAATTTTACGTTTGAACAGTCCTCCATAAATTGGATAATAAGTTTTAAGATTTTTGACTTCTAATATTGGATCTGCTTTTTTAGAACTTTCTTTTCTTTCTGTTTTAAAATTATTGATTTCTTCTTCTCCAATAGTCATTTTTTTTTACTCTCCTTTAATGATTTAAAAAATTATATTCTAAAGGACTGATCTTCTTTTTTAATCCAATCAAATTTTGGTGAGTCTTTGTATTTAGGATCAAAAAGATGACAAGCCACAAAATATTTTTCTCCTATCTCCGTTAAAACTGGTTTTATTTTATCACAAATTTCTAGCCTATAATCGCATCTTGGATGAAATCTACATCCTGAGGGTGGATATATTAAATTTGGAACCATTCCTCTGATGGTTTCTAATTCTTGGTCTCTTTTTTCAATGCTTGGTATAGCTCCAATTAAACCTTTTGTATAAGGATGACGGGGATTTTTGAATAAATCTACAGCAGTTGCGTATTCAACAATGTTTCCACTGTACATCACTGCTATTCTATCGCATAACTCTGCAATAATACCTAAATCGTGTGTTATCAAAAGAATTGAAGTATTAAACCTCGTTTTTAATTCTTTCATTAAATCAAGTATCTGGGCTTGAATAGTGACATCTAATGCTGTAGTAGGCTCATCAGCTATTAGTAATGAAGGATTGCATGAGAGGGCCATCGCTATCATCACTCTTTGCCTCATACCCCCACTTAGTTCATGAGGATATCTTTTTAATATATCTTCAGCATCAGCGATTCCTACTTCTTTTATTATTCGACTTGCCTTTTCTAACCCCACATCCTTAATGGTTGGAATATGAGATGCTTCTGTTTTAAGTTCTAGGATTTGGTTTTCAATTTCTATTTTTTCCTCTTCTGATAATAATATTTCTTTATTATCCCGTCTACTTTTAAGGTCTTTTATTCTCTCTAACTTCTTTTTCCTTTCTAATAATTTTTTATCAAGAATTTGTTTCATTTCTTCTGCTTGATGTAGATAGAAAACTTCTGATACTTGTTTACCGACTGATAAGACCGGATTAAGTGAATTTAAAGGATCTTGAAAAATCATAGTAATCTCTTTTCCACGAAAATCCCTCATATCTTTTTCAGTTAAATCTAAAAGGTCTCTTCCCTTAAAAGTAACAGATCCTTCAAGAATCTTACCAGGTACTCTTACTAAACGTAATATAGACAGTGCTGTAACTGATTTACCACATCCGGTTTCACCAACAAGTCCAAGGGTCTCATCCTCATACATATCAAATGATACACCATCAACAGCTTTTACAACCCCTTCCTCTGTATAAAAATACGTCTTAAGATTTCTAATTTGAAGAAGCGGACTATCTTTTGTTTTTAAACTTTCGTTTTCAGAAGCTGGATCTGAAATGACATCAAATGTTTCTGTTTCTTTTACTTGTTTCATTTTCTTATTGCTCAATGTTGTTTAAAAAATTTTATTTCTTAAGATTCATAAGTTTTTTAATCTAGGGTCTAATGCGTCTCTTAACCCATCACCGAGAAGCATAAAACCTAATACGGTTATCAATATCATGAAGCCAGGCCACAATGAAGCCCATGGTGCCGAGTAGAGATTAGTTCTCGCAAAGTTGATATCGTTTCCCCATTCTATCATACTAGGGTCACTAAAACCCAGATATGAAAGCGCAGCTAAACCTAGTACCCATGATCCAACATCGAATGTGAATGAAATAATAATTGGTTGAATGACATTAGGTAGTATATGACGGAACATTATTCTGCCATTTCCTGCTCCCGCTACTCTTGCTGCTTGAATATATGGTAATTCTCTAGCTTGTAGCACATTTCCTCTAATTAATCGTGAATAATATGGTATCCCCAAAATACCCCATACAACCATGATATATTGAATTTGTTGCCCTACAATTGAGATCACCACTAAAGCAAGAATTAATCCTGGAAAGGCTAACAAAATATCACAAATTCTCATTAAGATTGAATCGACCCATCCTCGATAATATGCTGCGATTACACCAACTGATATCCCACCAATAACGCTTAACATAATGGCTGGTAAAGCAACGGATAAAGACGAACGTGCACCAAATATTAAACGTGATAGCACATCATACCCCAATTCCGATTGACCTAGAGGATGAGCAGGTGATGGTGGATTCCATGCTCCAGGATGACTGTGAGTGACATATGCATAAGTATAGGGTGAAATCCAGTGACAGAATACAGCCAATGATACAACAACAAATACAATAACGATACCAGTAATAGTTAAAACTGATTTAAATCGTCGAATAAATTTTCTTTTGCCTCTTATTCTTTCAAATTCAACTTCTCGCTCTGTTAAATCATCTAATCTAGATCCAGGGAGTAACAGGAATTTGAAATTCTTGAATACCC
>JAEOTW010000032.1 GCA_016839655.1 Promethearchaeota archaeon
GCTAATGTATTTTCAAGTATCCATAATTTCTTTGAAATTTTTGATGCCACAGGAAATCCATGCTTATCTGTAATTATTCCAGCAACAAAATTTGGAAAGTTTTTTTCTATTCTATATAAGAAATACTTAACCTCACTTTCGTTAATAAGATTATTCAATATTAGAACACCTATTCTATCAATATGATCTTATTGATAGAATAATTTCATTAAATGCTATAATATGAAGATAATATCATTTTTCCATCAAACATATCATTATCATTTCAATAATAAATTTCAATTCTATCTCCCTAGCGCTTACAAAAAGGAGGATATGTCTATTTATGGCTTTTCTTTAATGATATTCCAAGGTTAAGATTCTCTACAAGTTCACTAAAGCGATTTCGCACGGTAACTTCCGTTACACAACTAACACGAGCTATTTTTCTTTGAGTTCTGCGTTCATTTGTTAAAATACATGCAGCATAAATTGCTGCTGCACAAACACCCGTTGGACCTCTCCCAGAGGTTAGACCACGTTCTTCCGCAATCCTAATTATTATTTTTGCCATTTTCTGGCATTTTGGAGTCAATTCTAATTCTGAAATAAACCTAGTAAGAAAATCTATGGGTTTAGTTGGATTTAGATTTAATATCAATTCTTTTGATATAAATCTGAAAGAGCGACCAATTTCTTTCTTATCTACTCTCGCTACTTCAGCTATCTCATTTAAGGTGCGTGGAACCTTATACATTCTACAAGCGGCATACAGACTTGCAGCAGCCACCCCCTCAATACTTCTACCTCTTATTAAATGTGCTTCAACGGCATCTCGATATATTTTAGCTGAACATTCTCGTAAATTCTTTTGAAGATCCAAATTTGAAGCCATTCGGTCGAGTTCACTTAATGCAAACGTAAGATTTCGTTCAGTAGCATCAGATACTCTTATACGACTTTGCCATTTGCGAAGTCTATAGATTTGCCCCCTCAATTTAGCGGGTATCTCTTTCCCAAAAATATCTCTATTTTTCCAATCAATCATAGTGCTAAGTCCTTTATCATGTATCATATAAGTCATAGGTGCTCCTGTCCTTGTTCTCTTCTTTTTCTGATCCGCGTCGAAAGCCCTCCATTCTGGTCCGCGATCAATATGTTTTTCGGATTGAACTAAACCACATTCTTCACAAACTACTAATCCTCTATTTTCATCAAAAAATATGTTTTCCCCGCATTCTGTGCATATATCATTTTCTGTATGAGAAAAATCTTCTGATTCAGCTCTCACTTCTTTCCAATTTGAAATATGACACACCTTTTTTAAAATATTCTTTTATCTTAAAAGATCCTTTAAAATTCTAGGTTATCCTAGTGAAAAATTTATCATTAGGGTTAAATAGTTGATTCGGTAATGCTTTAATTGAGATGAAAGGGAGCTTTATGGGACCAAAGACATCTCTAACATAAGCAACCTTCACATATTTCTCATTGTAGATCGACTTCTTAATAATTTGCTCTAATTTATTATTCCACTGTTTTGCTCTAAAGATGTGGTGGTTCTTAGTTGATTGTCCAACATAGATTAAGTTTAATTTAACCCAGTTTTTCAAGAGATCCCCTAACGAAGTGGATGAAATTTAAAATAAATGATGGTTGTTAATATTTAAATATAATGGTTTTTATTTCCCACCGATATAAAAAGGTAAATTAAGTGATTAATAATCTAAAATGAATTTTATAGAAAAATTCCCTAAAAAAAGATTATGAGTAATTTTTATGTAATTGGGATTTTTAAGAAGATGATCGACATCTTTTAATACGATTATCTGACAGTTGAGATTATTTCTTGAAAATATAATTGGATGAATAAGTAGAAAATTAGAAATGAAATAAAAAAGGGATCTGATCTGATATTAAGATTTTATTTCTCATTTAAAATCAAATTTAAATATTTTCTGTTATAATCTTTATAAAATTATATCATAATATATTTTTAGTTATTAAAAGTGTAATCAATGGATAAAAGAAAAAATCTATTTTTGATTATATTAGGAATTGTTCTCGTTTTAACATCAATATCTAGCATAGATCTTAATCTCAACACTGTAAATTACAGAAATGAAGTAAAAATAGATATCTTAAAACCATCATTAATATCTGGAAGAATTTATATTGACAATAATTGGTCTGATGCAAAGATCGCAGGGATCTGTACTGGTTCTGGTAATTCTTCCGATCCTTATGTTATAGAAGATTTAGTTATAGATGGCGGAGGTGTAGGAAGTTGTATCCTTATTGAAAACTCAGAAGACTACTTCATAATTGAAAATTGTACCTTAACCAATTGTGGAAACAATTTTTACGATTCTGGTATTAAATTAAATTCAGCAAATAATGGCAATTTAACCAACAACCGTGCTTTAAATCTTGATTCTTTTGGACTTGCTATGTATGAGAGTAACAATACTATCGTTGTGAATAACATCTTTAAAGGTTACCGTGGCATCTCGGTTCGATTCTCCGATAACAATATTATATATTTCAACGATTTTATTGGCAATATGATTACACTTGAAATTCGTGGTTGTACTAATACAATATGGACTTCACCAGTAGAAATAGAATATATTTATAGCAACAATACATTTACGAATTACCTGGGTAACTATTATAATGGTTACAATGGATTTGATAATGATAATGATGGGATTGGAGATAGTCCACAGATCATAGATCAACATCTACCCTCATCTGAATGGATTTATCTTGACTATTATCCGTTAATTGTTCGTATTCATAATTATGAACTTTCTGTAAAGACTCAACCTCCTGATGCTTTTTTGTTATCATCTAATGCAGGAAATCCTGATATAGATGGAAAATTTACTTTAAGTTGGACCATTGCTGATAGGGCTTCAAATTATTCTGTTTATCAACACTCTGGGATAATAACTGAAATAAATGGTAGCCTAACTTTACTATTAAATGAAACCATAGATCTTTCGCTTGCATTAATGGATTATCCGATAGGTACTTATTATTTTATAGTCGTTGCTCGTAATAATTATGGAAATAGTATTTCAAATTGTGTAAAGATCGACATAGAAAGTCCTACTGTTTTCGGATATAATCTATTCATTTTAATAAGTATTATCTGCTTAATCTCAATGATTCTTACTAGGAAGCTAAAAAAGCCTCAAGATAAAATTATATAAGATTTTATTCAATTATCATCGTTATCCTATATGTTGCTTATCTTGTGGTAATCCTTAGGATGATTTAACTCAAGATCTAGACTCTTTATTCTAGGTTTACTTTGATTACCTTCCCTGATTTATCGGTTCTCTTAGCATAGAGTAATTTTAGATTTCATTTTTCAGGATTTAATTTAAAATGCTCAATTTACTAAATCTGATCAATTTTTTAATATAAATATTATATCAATTCAATTTTTAATCAAAATATTTGTTGCATAGTTACTAGAGCATTGCTTTGGTCGGAGGTTCGAATTCTTCCAAAGTTATTCATTATTGAATAATAAGAATCAATATAATAAATCCCATATACTTTTGAGATTTTCATTTCTCAAGTGTAATTTTTCAGGAAAAATCTTTCTTCAAGCTATACTTTTTTTTACAGGTACATTCATATCCATTTTGATCTAACGCGCTCAAATCCTGAGAGAGAACAAAATGTTTTAGTCTTTCTTTTGCTGAAATTTCACATTCTCTTTTTAAGCAATTATGGATCCCCCTTTTTGTTCCCGCTCCAGAAGGATCAGA
>JAEOTW010000185.1 GCA_016839655.1 Promethearchaeota archaeon
AATTAGATAAAGTTTATTTTTACAAAAAAAAATAATATTTAATAAAACCTAATTTACTATTAACATTAAGAATATTAGTAAAAAGAATATTGATATTAAATTTGATGCGTAATGTCAGATAATAGTAGTAAAAGTGTAGCTATTAAAGATTTCTTTAAACGAAATGTCCTAATAAATGAACTCGAGGAAGTTTTAAGATTTAAACCGGATTCTCTAATAGGGGTTGATAAAATTAGTTCTGAGCATTTAGTTAACGAAGGAATAAAGACTCTTGACGATTTGGCTAATTTATCTGCTTCAAATCTCCCTGAAATAAAAGAAATCCTACCAAATATGCTACTAAAATGGGTAAAAATTGCTCAAGTTATCCAAAAGAATGTACAGGAGCAGCTTCGCCGCCATAAAAAAATCCTGATGATAGGATTGGACGCAGCAGGTAAAACATCCATTCTGGCAGTAGTTCAAGATAAATTTTCTATTATAAAATCACTTTTACCCACAAGAGGGGTAAAAAGAGAAAAATTAGACTTCTTTGGTTATCCTGTAATAAGCTGGGACCTCGGAGGACAGGTTCAATATCGAGAAAAACTTTATTTTAATAGACCTGAACTTTTCTTCACAGAAGCAGACATCATGCTATATGTTGTTGATTCTCAAGATCCAGACAGAATTCCCGAGTCTGCTAACTATTTTCGTGAAGTCTTAAAAGTATTAAAAGACTTACATGAGAAGCCTGAAGTTTTAATTGTGTTAAGCAAAAGTGATCAAGATATCCGTAAAACACTACAATGGCAACAAAATGTCACAAGCATAAAAAACAAATTTAATAGTATTGTAACCGATTATGAAGATTTTGATGTCGACTATTGTGATACAACTGTGTTTCAAAGAGAAACTATAATGCAAATGTTTAGTGTAGCATTAAAGAAAGTTTCTGATACTTCCGAAATTATTGAACACATTCTTGAAGAGTTTACACATCAAGTAGAAGCAAAAGCATCAAGCTTAGTATCAATGGATGGCTTAATTTTCGGAAGTTACACAGGTTCAGATACAGATGAAATGCTCGTAAATAATACGGCACTTTTGCTTCAAACACTTTCAAATTTTTATAATTCAATCGGTTTAATTAGAGAGAAGTCAATAAAATTAGAATTACCTCTCAATGGATTCACTATACGTGGTGAAAAATTATTTGAGTATTCAGAGTTGCAAATCCCCGTATATTTATGGATGCTTTCTCAAAATCCAGAATTGTTGGAAGGAAGAATAGATTACTTTAAAGAGCAATTGCTTCCATTGATTAATTTATTCTTATAAACCGTTTAAGGGTTAATTTCTATACTTATTTTTATCTTTACAATAGAATTTTTAATAGTGTTTAACTGGATTCTATTTCCTTATTGGCAGCTAACAAAAATTCATTACATTTATCTAACATCTCAATCGCTTTACTCAATTTTAACACAATTGACTCTAAGCCTTTTTCTTGAGCTACAACTTGCCATTTTAGGAAGCTTTCTTTATGGGAATTATTATGTTCTGCCCAGTGTTTACATAATTTTGATAATTTTAAAATATCTTTATCTTGTTTATCCATTTAATTTCACTTCTTTTAATTTCAAAACTATTAATAACTACAATATTCAATAAACCAATAAGATTTGGATTTTCTTCTTTCATTAGAATTAATTAGGTTCTATAACAATTAACTCAATTTCACACTTTTTTCATATTTAAATTTTTTGAATTCAATAGCTCTATTAACTACTATTGTTATTACTGATCAAAATGAAGGTGATTTATTATTAAAAGAGGCAATCAATATTATAGTCTTGAAACAGAGAAAGAGAAAAATAGAGTTATATTTTCAATGACAGGATACATTTCTAATGTAGACGCAATTAGCAATTTTGAATCAGACTGGCATAGTACAGTTGGTGAATTAAATTCTGGATTTACAATTATTGGCGATTTAAGCAAGTGTGACCCTCTCCCTGCTGATGTAGAACAACTTAATGCAAAAGTTCAAGGTTGGATAATGGGTCAAGGATGTAGGAAAGTTGCCCAATTAGTGGGAGACTTAAATGTTATGAGTCAGGTTAATGCATTCGCAGAGAAATCAGGCATGAGAGACATTTTACGAGCCTTTAATATAAAGAAAACTGCTTTAATGTGGCTTGATATGAAATAATTGATAAAGCTACAATAGAAAAAAAATAAATAAAATAAATAAATTTATGTTCGACACAATCTCTTTAAAAGTGTCGGATCTACTATTTCTTTTGGTTCCCAACCCTTTTCTTCGAGATATTCGTGAATTTCGTCCTTTATATTAATTGGGATATCTGCTTCAAGTCGAATAAATTTCTCTAAGTCGTTTGGGAATTTGACCCCTTTATATTTTCGCTCAAGATCAATCCAATGAGATAATTTTATCATTCGTCCTTTAGAGTTATCAGCAGGTCTTAATGCTAATTTAGCAACTAAACAGATGGCTTGTTCAATACTTTCTGCTGTTGTTAATAAATGTTCAGGTCCAGGACCTACTAGATGATCACTACTTCCATCTCTCGCGTTAAAAACTTTCCAGACATTCTCATCATCAGACCGTCCAATATACATTCTCCTGTATTCTGCAGCATGTGGTCCACATACAGCAGGAACACCTAATCCGTTTGCCATACTAGCTATACTTGCTGCTTTCTGGGACATTGCGCCCCAAGCAACACCAACAGCACCTACTCGATTTAGAACGTAGTCAGCAATTTCTTCAAAATTTCCGCGTAATGGCCTTCGGGCAAATATATTTGCTACTTTTATTGCTGCTCCTGTAATATGAGGATTGCTTACACAACTACCAACGTTTACTAAACCTCCTCGATCAAAATCACCAGGGAAACGATCATATAGTGTTTTTCCCTCTTCATCTTTCACGAGTCCTATATCCATAGCACCACATCCAGAAACTACAACTATATAATTTCTTATTAAAAATTCCTCAGCCATTTTATATAGTTCTTGAATTTCATGAGCATAGCTCGCACATCCAATTATAGCAATAATTCCAGGAATCTCTCCTAAGACAATAGGAGCTCCTACATTTCTAATTTCGGTATCCATAATTGGGCCACGACCTACTCTACAATTGAAGGTCTCAGTCCTAATTTTCTCTCTAGCAGCATATTGTAATAAAGTTAAAGGTGAGACATTTTTCATACAATCTCCTTCACATCGTCCACATCCTAAACAGTCGTCAAATGCATCTGCTAGTACTGAGAAATCTCCGTCCTTGGCAAGTTTTACTCCTTCTACAAGAGGTAAATCATTTGGACAATTCCGTTGACAATTTCCACAGCCATTACAATTCATAGCCATGTCTATGCATCCTTGTTCGTCTGGCACTCCACTTTTTGCGTTTCTAATTGGTTTGACTTTAATAGCTGTTTCAGCCGCGACAGCCCCAGCTTTGATTGGATCTAATATAAGAACTCCTGGTTCTTTTCCGCTTACTAAATCTTCAACAATTTTATCAATCGGATCATCTGTTCTGTCAGGATGTCCACCCATATTTTTCTCATTTGTAGCAATAAAAGGGGCACCAATTAATTGAGCTTGCTCAAATGATCTTAGATTTACACATTGTTCATCAACCATAACAACATCAGGTATTCCTGATCGAATAACATGAAGTTGTCTTGACATTGAACCAACAATCTTGGCGCCATCATAATATCTGGTTAAGTCATGAGCCGTACAACAAATTGCACCAACATCCACTTTCTCATCGATACCTTTTTCTCTAATATAATCAACTAATTCAACTCCAGGTGCGACATTATGACCAATCATTAATATTACTGCTTTTTCGGTATCAAGTGTACCCATCCCTAGTTCTACAATAGGAACATCAGGATCTCCCATAGGGAATCCATAGGCGGCTATTTGAACAGCATCAGAAATTTCCATTCCAACAGAGTCTGCTAAACCTGCTAAGAAACTCTTAGCTTCATAATCTAAATAAGAACTCTCTTGTCCTGTATGTCCAGCTGCCAAAAGGTGCGTGATTGTAAAATGTACCCATTCCATCGCAGTCTCCAAATCTTCAAGGGTTTCAGGCTTCATACCTACTACTAATCGGGTATGTGGCATCTCAACCGCAATATTATTCCCAAAATTAATTGGTACATTTCCGTATTTTTCTTTTAACCAATGTAGTAGATGATCACCATGCGCAGAGTGGCATGCTGCCCCTATACAACACGCAATTTCTACAATTCGACTTTGTTGAGTTTCCATATTGATACCGCATGCGCCTGTTCGTCCTTTGGAAAGATTACATTTCCCGTATGTGCAAAGGCAGCACATATCACATTTGTCGTATATGCTCTAATCAATTGGGCATATATATCGGCATGTAAAAAGGTTTGTATCTTTCCATCATTTTGAGAAACCAACTTCTTAATGTAGGTATATGGGGTTGCGGTGTTGGTCCCATTGGTTCCCATTCTGTTTCGTCTCCGTAAGAAACTTTACCCGTTGTCAGTTCGAATCCTTTAATAGTCCCTAGAGGGCCTTTATACTCATCAATTTTTACTTTAGCTCCTCTTTTCTCCATTTAAATTCACTTTTGCTTTATTTTTAATTTTTGATATGTTTAATTATGTAATTTAAATAATTTTAATTATATTTGTTACAATTAATCACTGAAAATAAAAGCTATTGATTAAGTTTTAAAATCGATATATACAACTTAGTTATGGATAATTAGTGTGAAATTTCATTCTAAATAGTTGCAGTTGGTTTTATAATTTCTCTATGATCTCTAAATTTAATAGACTTGAAACATTATACTTTGACATTAAGGGATATTAGGAGAAAGATATGAAAGATAATAATAAAAATAAGAATTCAATGATTAAAGGATATGCTTATTGCTTTGTCTCTTATGCAATTGCATTTTTTATCGCAGTAATAATTGGGGTGATTTTTAGTTCATTACATCCCTTAATAATGATTTTTATAGCGGATTTAGTGGCAACGTTGGTTATCTTTGTAATTAGCTCGATTTTGAGAAATACTAGTTTCTATGACCCTTATTGGAGTGTAGCTCCATTAATAATAACATTATACTATTTAATTTTTCCTACAGTAAACAATTATAGCGATATCAGAAGCATTATTGTATCAATTTTTATTTTCATATGGTCAATTAGATTAACATTCAACTGGTTAAGGCAATGGCAAGGCTTAAGACATGAAGATTGGAGGTATAAAAATTATCGGCAAAAAATGGGTAGAAAATTTTGGATTATCAATCTTATAGGCTTACAATTAATGCCAACTATTTTAGTCTATTTGGGGTCAATTTCTTTATACCCAATACTTTCCCTAAATGGAGGACAATTTGGATTTATTGACATTATAGCTATAGTTATAGCCACAATGGCTATTTTTATTGAGACTGTAGCAGACCAGCAATTATATATATTTATAAAAAAACGTGAAAATACTCAAGAAATAATCATTGAAGGTTTATGGGCATATTCAAGGCATCCAAATTATTTTGGAGAAATCTTGTTTTGGTGGGGATTATATCTCTTTGCAGTTGCTGCTAATATCTCATTTTATTGGGCTATTATTGGGCCAATTTCTATAACTATTCTTTTCAATGCAGTTAGTATACCTTTAATGGAGAAAAGAAATTCTTTGAGGAAACCTGATTATCAAAATTATAAAAAAAGAGTCTCAAGATTAATTCCTTGGTTTCCAAAGAAAAATAATTAAAAATCATAATTTACCACTTAACTTTATATGTGCAGGATAATGATCCTTTCATCCTACATTCTTCTGAATGATGTTTAATAAATGTGATAGAACCATCTTCTCTAAACTTATTCATGAATGCTTCTATCAACCCCATATCAAAAGCACAAGGATAAGGTGTATCAA
>JAEOTW010000186.1 GCA_016839655.1 Promethearchaeota archaeon
GGATAATTTTATTAATAGAAGATTAACTCTAGAATAATGTAGATAATCAATTTTTTATATTATCCATAACACACACTATTATAAATAAAAAAACTCAGCAAAATTATAAAAAGAATTAATATAAAAAGTAAAAAAGGAAAATCATATGGCTAAAAATGATTATTTCATCGGCGAGGCACTCATTGGGGAAGCCCCTAATTTGGCTCATGTAGATTTAATTGTTGGTTCAAAAGATGGTCCTGTAGGAATATCTTTTGCAAATGCACTAAGTACACCCTCAAAAGGTCACGGAGGGTTGTTAGCTGCTATACGCCCTAACTTGTTATCTAAACCGGTTTCTTTAATCGTTCCTAAGGTCACAGTATCAAAAATGTCAGACGCTAACAAAATTTTTGGTCCAGCTCAAGCAGCAGTTGCAAAAGGTATTGTTGATGCCGTAGAAGAAGGTTTGATCCCCATGAATAAATTAGATGATTGGGTAATAATTGTGAGTGTCTTCATACATCCTGAAGCCACAGACTACCGAAAAATCTATCAGTTTAATTATGGTGCTACGAAATTGGCAATTCAGAGAGCTCTAAGAAATTATCCTCCAATTGAAAAGATATTTTATGATAAAGATCGTGCGAAACATCCCGTCGCTGGAATTCGAGTTCCCAGACTCTGGCGTCCACCGTATATACAAGTCGCATTAGATCATCCTGCTTTAGAAAAGCAAATTAAAGTTGTTAAGACACTTCCTAAGAGCGATCGAATTATATTAGAAGTTGGAACTCCCTTTCTCAAGAAATATGGCGTTGAATCTATTAAACAAATTCGTGAAGTTGCAAAAGAAAAATTTATTGTTGCCGATTTAAAGACCCTAGATGTCGGAAAATTAGAAGTTGATTTTGCTTTTGATGCTACTGCTGACGGAGTTGTTGCAAGTGGTTTAGCTGCAACCGCTTCACTCGATAAATTTATTATGGAAGCACAAAGACTCGGAATCCATGCATTTGTTGATACAATGGAAGTTCAAAATCCCCTCGAAAAGTTAAGGACCTTAAAACAAATACCAGATGTCGTGATAATTCATAGAGGTATCGACGTTGAACAATCTGCAGGAGACAAATCACCTGATGCTCAACAACGACAGAGATGGGATTTAGTTCCTAAGATTAAAGAATTATATGCAAGTAAAAAGAAAGCTTCAGGAAGGGATAGAGTTTTAGTCGCAGTTGCGGGAGGAATTGAACCAAGCAGTGCAACATACGCTATAGATCAAGGCGCAGATATCCTTATAGTAGGACGATTTATAGCATCTGCTAAAGATGTTGAATTCGCAATGAGAAGAATGTTAGGGGTACTACCAGGTTATCAAGATATCGACCTAAAGCGAATTCATACAGAAGATGATGACAATGAAGTAAAGAATGCTACTTGGGATTAAGATTTCCTTATTTGGAATATACTTATAAAATTTTTTTTAGATATCTCTTTTTAGGAAAATAATTCATTAATACAATGTAAAAAAAAAATAAAAAATGGTTATTTAATTTCTTTTGCTTCTTCAATCCACTCTTCAATTTGCTCTAATCTGGGAGGTTTTCTAAACACATCAGGCTTTTCTTGATCTAATTTCATAATACGTTCTAATGTGTTGTTAGGATTACGCTGAGCTAACTCTTTAACACTATCAACTCCAATTTCATTAAGTACTTCTGCATATTCAGGACCAACACCTCCAATTCTCATCAAATCAGCGTGCTCTGCCCATTTATCTATTAATTTCTCTGAAATCTTAGTCGATGATGCTAAATTTTTAATTTTAACAGAATCAAATTTTATTAAATCCTCAACGCTAGCAAGTCCTGCGTTCTCTAATGTTTTAGAGTATTTAGAACCAATACCTTCAATTTCTACAATGGGAGTTTCTTTCGGACTTGTTTTTTCTTTCTTAATTTGATATTTTTCTTTTGATTGACTAATCCAATACGTAATTTCTTCCACTTTAGGAATTTTACGTATTACATCAGGTTGTTTTTTATCAAACTCAGCTATCGTATCTAGTGTATTTTGTGGATTTCGATAAGCAAGCTCTCTAATGGAATCGATTCCAACTCTATTTAGAACCTCAGAATATTCAGGGCCCACCCCTTTAATTTCCATTAATTCTGCCTGATCTTGCCATTTTTCAAGCAATTTCAATGAAATGTTTGTTTTTCCTGCCAATTCTTTCAATTCACGCCATGTAAGGGGAACCAAATTTTCCACATCTGCAATTCCTGCTTTTTCTAAGGTTTTGGCATATTTTTCTCCAATACCTTCAATTTCAATAATTTTCATATTATACACCATGTATTATTACAAATTTTGAATTTTAATGAGTAAGTAAAAATATTATATGTTCTTTTTTAATATTTTATATATTTTTTATAGATAATAGGTAAGTGAGAATTAGATAAACTAAGAACTGTTTATCTCAGATTTTTAATTTCTATTGGGGTTGTTGTTTGAAAACTTTATCATTTTTTTTTACTGGATTATCAACACCAATTCCAACTGCAATTCTTTCTTTATTTGAAGATATAAATGGGGTTTCAGTTAAATTTTTCTTTTGTTTAATTTGGATCGAGTTAATTTCTTGCCTTAAATAAGTATCTGTATGAGTACCAATAATAAAAATCTCGTCTTTCAATTTTAATTTTCCCGAAGTTAGAAGTATTTTAGCTGCTTTTTTTTCTGGGAAGTAGTTTAAAACTTTTCCAATCTCAATTTTTTTATAATTCGAGATATTTCCATCAAATTCTCTTTGTATTTCACTTCCTTTTGGCAGACCAAAATAAAATCCCGTCGAAAATCCTCGGTTATATACCTTATTTAATCGTTTTAACCAATCTTTAACTTTTTCTTGCGAAAAAGAATTGTCATAATAAGAATCAATTGCTTCCCGATAACATAAAGTAGTCTCTTCAATATAAATTGGATCTCGCATACGTCCCTCAATTTTAAAAGCGTCAATTTTTCCTTCAATTAATTTAGGAATGTGCTCTATCATGCAAAGATCCTTTGCATTGATAAAAAAGACTCCATCATAAAGAAATTCATTATCCTGGTCATCGTACACTCGCCATTCTCTTCGACATGGTTGAACACATTTTCCCCTATTAGCTGAGTAATCTTGTGATTGGCAGACTTCTGCAGAGAAATAACATCGACCTGAAATTGAAGTACATTGTGCTCCATGAATAAATGTTTCAATTTCACAGTTATTCAAATGATTTTTAATATCTTTAATCTGTTCAAGCGACAATTCCCGTGCTAGTATTAATCTTTGAGCTCCAAGAGTTTCATAGAATAATGCCGTTCGAGAATTAGAAATATTTGCTTGAGTAGAGATATGAAAATTTAATCCTTTTTCTTTTACTAACTGAATCGCACCAATATCATGAATGATAACAGCATCAATTTCTGCTTCTAACGCTTTGTCTAATATATTATTTAATAGAGGGAATTCATTTTCGTAAATCACTACATTTGTAGTGAGATACGCATGAATACTGCTATCATGACAATCTTTTACAATGTTATTTAAATCTTGTAGTTTAAAATTATCACTATACATTCTCATATTAAACGATTCAATACCAAAATACACAGCATCAGTTTTCCCTAACACTGCATTTAAAGATTTATAGTTTTTTAAAGGTGCCATTAATTCAACTTTTCTTTCAGCCATAATTCTCATCTAATGACTTTCAAATTAGAATTTGATACTTATATTAACTAATTGAAATTAGTAAGACATCGTCTAAATATTTAATAGCTTTATACTTCTTGACTCTATAATTAAGAATAGAAATATGGACATTCAAAATCAAAATATTGAGATAAAAAAAATATGATATCATAAGAAATATATATAATTCGAATTAAAGCATAATAATTTAAATAAAATGAAAATAAACTGGTTTACCTTATGAAGAAGACACA
>JAEOTW010000187.1 GCA_016839655.1 Promethearchaeota archaeon
ATGATTTAAAACTGAATTAGTAGCATCTTTTCGAAGGTCATGGACTACATATCCAATTGCTTTTGCGGCATTTCTTTGCCTAAAGTAATTGAATATAAAACTTGAAATGTTTAATACTAGAATTAGTGATATTAAAAGGAGGAAATAAGTAAAATCACTATGAAATTGCAAATTATTAATCGCAATAGAAGTGATAAGTGGGACAAAAGCAGACGTTGGTGAAGAAACAGTCAGAAAGAGAATAGTAATTGCCATATATTTTTTATAGGGGGTGAAATATGAAAATATTCTTTTTAATAATACCCTGTCCTTGTATTTTCTATCGTATTCCTCAGCTTCTAAACCTACCCATCCCATTTCAAATTTCACCTTTTAATAGTTTTTCTTCATCTAAATCAAACTTTTTAACGAAAATTTTACGATACTCATCAGATGTTGAAAGAAGTTCCTCATGAGTACCAAATGCATCGATTTCACCATTTTTCAAAACAATTATTAGATCGGCCCATCTAATTTGGCTTAAGCGATGAGTAATAAGAAATGTTGTTCTATTCTTCAAGATATTTCTAATAGCAAATTGAATTTTATCTTCAGTATTTGAGTCTATAGCAGATGTTGAATCATCTAGGATAAGTATTTTGGGATTTGACAGAAAGGCACGAGCTATAGCTATTCTCTGTCTTTCACCTCCACTTAATTGAACTCCTCTCTCGCCTATTTCTTGGTTATATCCCTCGGGTAAGTTGGAAATGAATTCATGCGCTTGAGCCTGTTTAGCTGCAGTAGTCACTTCTTCAAGTGTGCTTACTCTCCCAAAATTTATGTTATCAATTACAGAAAATGAAAATAAAAAAACATCTTGTTCTATATAGGAGATTTGATCTCGCAGCGATTTAAGAGAATAGTCTCTGATATCGTAATTATCAATCAAAATTCTACCCTCCGAAACGTCAAATAACCTTGAGATCAATTTTGTCAGAGTAGATTTACCAGAACCAGTTACTCCTACAATAGCTACAGTTTGACCAGGTTTAAGTTCAAATGAAATATTCTTTAAAACATATTTATCGCTTCCAGGATACTTAAATGAGACTTCATCAAATATTATTGCCCCTTCTATTTCTTTTTTAATCCCTTCCAAATTTTCATCAATTTCTGTAGTTTGATTCATCAGATCAAGTAGTCTTTTAGCACTTGAACCTGCTAACTTGATAATTGCAAATACGAAAATGGAGATAAAAGTTGGAAACCTTAATAATCCTAATAACGCCAAGTAGGACAGAATTTGCCCAATATTAATAATTCCATTTAAATAGAGAATAAGGGAATGAGTAAACGCAATTGTAATAGTTATACCCAAGAAAAGAATAGGATAGTATTTAGCCATTATTTTTCCTTGTTCTATGTACGCGTCTTTATAATTACTCACATGAGTCATATACTTGTCTAATTCATACAGTTCATTTGTAGATCCTTTTACCACATCGATCCCGGACAAAGTTTCATTTAGGGTAGCATTTATCATACCAAATTCCATTCTTAAATTCCCTGTAACTGGAGAAAGTTTTCTATTATATGATCTTAAGGTTATTATGAATAGTATCGTAAAGCAAATTGGTTCTAAAATTAATTCCAAAGGATAAAAGGCAATTATAAAGAATAATGGGATAATAAGAGAGGTAAATGATTCTAAAATTAGTGATACAGCAGGACTCATTAAAAAATTCAACATCCTCACATCATCAGTAGCTCGTGCCATTAAATCTCCAATTTTTTGTTTATCATGGAATGATTGACTTTTACCTAAAAGATTGGTATAAAACTCCCTTCTAGTATCTCTTTCTAACCTTTGAGCTAATAATTCTCTCTGCATGTAATTTATTAATCTGAAAATGGGAGTTAATAAGCCCAAAATTAGGATAATAATTGTAAAAAAGAGGAGAATTCCGAAATTAGCACTTAAAAACTCCTCAACAGCTACTCCAATTACAACTGATATTATAGAAGCAAGAATGGACGCGAATATTGTTGTAAATAAAACAATAATTATAAAATATTTATTTGATCCACTAAAGATATGAGCAAATATCCATCTTCGTGGTCCTTTTCTTCGAGCTTTTTCAAAAGGATCCTTTCCTAGAGAAAATTCTACAAAATGAGTATTTAGTATAATATTTTTCCTATTCTTCATTTTTAAGTAAAAATATTTTGTACATATGTTAACTCTCGTGGTATTATTTTTGAAATGTATGATAATTAATAGATTTATTATATATAAACTATAAATCGATTAGAGGGAATTCTAGAGTTATCATTTTATATAAAATTCTAAGAATGACAATTAGTGTGATGTAAAAAATTTCATCGAAATGTTTCCAAAATTTTGAGAACAGAATTTGTACACAAAAACTGTAAACGATATTAACCGATTAATAAAACCGACAAAATTCTATGAAATATTAAAGCATTATTTAAATATTTGAAGTTTTATAAAATAATTGTGTCTGATGAAGAAATTTCGTATGATGTCAGGTTGGAAGAAGAATTTGAGAAATTAAAGCTTAAAATCTGGTTGTTAGAAGAATTACAACTCATACCAAAAGAGTATCATTCACAAATAATTAGGAATGCAAGAACTTAATAAAGAGTCAAATTTCCTTAATTTTTTCTCTATATTCTTAGCCAGTATAATTCTTATTAGTGCTAATTAAAGTAGTAGTCGCTTCTATCCACTCAGATAATTCGTGATCATTTCTACAGTATGATACAATTTCATCTAAATCCTCAAGGTTAATGAATTTGCACTCAATTAATAAATCCCAGCCGCCATATATAGGTGTAACATAGGTAATGCTCCAATCTTTATTATTATTTTGAGGTTTCAATCCTTTTAATTTTTCTGTGACTTTCCACTGAGTGCTGATTATTTTCAACCGAATTAAAATGTATCCACGATAATATATTAGTTTTACACCTAAGTATTTACTTTTCTTCTTATTTTCCAGTAGTTGTAATAATTTTTAATATTCTTTTTAGGATATTTCAAGATTTCTATTTTAATTTTCTAATTTTATGGGTAGATCATAAAAATAATCAAATTGGTCTACCAGTATATTTCTTTTAATGTATTATGATACTCGTTAAGGGATTTAATCTCAACTTCTTTTCTTCGAATTTTTTCAATAGCATTAATTAAGGCTTCAGCAAGTTGTAAGTTAATGATCACAGGTAAATTATAATCTACTGCCATTCTTCTGATTTTATACTCATCTTCCATTATCGTCCTGAATTTACCCTCTACAGTAGTAGGGAGAGGAATATTTATTACTAAGTCAATTGCTCCATTTTGTAGACATCCCATTATGTTTGGTTCTAGACCATATTCATGGATTTTATAAAGTTTAACCGCATAAATTCCATTATCTTTTAAAGCAAGAGCAGTATCCTCGGTTGCAAAAATTGTAAAGCCTAATTCTTTAAGTTTCTTGGCTAAAGGTATCACTTGTTGTTTTAACTCTTTTCCACCTACAGAAATTAAAACATTCCCTCCTTGGATGGGAATATTCATATCGGCTGCTTCGAGTGATTTTATTAAAGCATCTGAGAAGTCTTCTCCGATACATGCTACTTCTCCAGTAGATGCCATTTCAACACCTAAAACAGGATCAGCTTTATCAAGACGCATGAATGAGAACATTGGTGCTTTTATTGAGACATATTTACCATAAGGTAATTTCATTATTCTTTGTGGTATTTCAGCACCCATAAACACTTCAGCGGCAAGTCTCATTAAATTAATACCTCTAGTTTTTGAAACATAGGGCATACTACGACTAGATCTAAGGTTACATTCGATTACGAACACTTCTTCATCCTTAACAAGATATTGAACATTAAATGGCCCTCTAATTTTTAATGCCAAAGCAATCTCTCTTGTATTTTTCTCGATTGCGCTAATTACATTATCAGAAACCGTTTGAGGAGGAATTGACATTGTAGCATCGCCACTATGAACTCCTGCGTTTTCAATATGCTCTACAATTGCTCCAATAAATACTTTAGTTCCATCACATACTCCATCAGCCTCAATTTCTCTAGCATTGGTAAAAAATTTAGTGATTACTACAGGATATTCTTGAGAAACTGCTACTGCAAGATCCAGAGTATCTCTTAATGTTCTCTCATCATACGATACTCTCATAGCAGCACCACTTAAAACATATGATGGACGAACTAATACAGGATATCCAACTTCTTTCGCAAATTTGAATGCTTCATTCTTATTTGTCAACATACTCCATTGAGGTTGTTTTATTTTCAATTGATCTAGTAAGTTACTGAATTTTGAACGGTCTTCTGCCATGTCAATTCTACTTCCATGAGTTCCTAATACATTTAAATTGACTTTTCTAAAAAATTCTGAATATTTAGAGAATTTTGCGGCAAGATTTTGGGCGATTTGACCTCCTACAGAAACAACTATACCTTCAGCTTTTTCAAGTTCAACTATATCCAATACTCGTTCTCCTGATAATTCTTCAAAATAAAGTTTATCTGAAGTATCGTAGTCAGTAGATACAGTTTCTGGATTGTAATTGATCATAATTGCTTGGTCAACTCCTAGTTTCTTTAAACCCCAGAGACAATTTACTGAACCCCAATCAAATTCTACTGAGGCTCCAATGCGATAGGTACCAGAGCCTAGAACTATAACTTTTTTAAGTTTTTGATTGTTCTCTTGCTTAAAGTTAATGTCGTGCTCAGATGCAGCATAGGTCATATAGAGATAATTAGTAATGGCAGGCCATTCGGCTGCTAAAGTGTCAATCCTTTTTACATAAGGCTGGATTTGATACTTTCTCTTTAATATCTGTCTTATTGTAATTACATCTAATCCCATTATTTTTGCGATTTGTCCATCAGAAAATCCAAATCGCTTAGCACGTTCAAACCAAAAAAGTTTTTCTTCATCACTGGCTTTTAAAAAGTCTATTGTCTTCAATCCTTTTTCAATATCAAGAATATTTTTTATTTTGTACAGAAACCATTTATCAATCCGAGAAAGTTGATATATCTCATCAATAGAGATTCCTTGGTTTATTGCTTCTACGATTCTAAAGACACGTAAATCTGTAGGATTAGCTATCGTAAATTTTAATTCATTAATATCTTTAATAGGTTTAATTTCATTCCCAACTAATCCCTTCACTCCGATATCTAACATTCTTAATGCCTTTTGAAGAACTTCCTCAAAAGTTCGACCAATAGACATTACTTCACCCACAGATTTCATTTGAGAGCCGATTTTTCTATCAACTCTTTGGAATTTAGTCAAATCCCATCGAGGAATTTTTAATACAAGATAATCTAAAGCAGGCTCAAAACAAGCTGTTGTTATACCTGTTATTTTATTTTTAAGTTCAGGTAAAGTGTAACCAATAGCTAATTTCGCTGCTATATAAGCTAATGGATATCCTGTAGCCTTTGATGCTAATGCAGAAGAGCGAGAAAGGCGTGCATTTACTTCTATTGCTCTAAATTCTTTTGAAAATGGATCCAATCCATATTGAATATTACATTCACCAATTATTCCGAGATTTCTAATAACACGTATAGACGCTGAACGTAACATCTGGTATTCTTCATTTGTTAAAGTTTGACTAGGAGCTACTACAATAGATTCTCCTGTATGGATCCCAACAGGATCAAAATTTTCCATATTACAATTTATAAAACAATTGTCTTCAGCATCTCTTACTACTTCATATTCAATTTCCTTCCAACCCCATATACTTTCTTCAATTAATATTTGATGAATTCGTGATTGAGCAAGTCCTTTTTTGCCATTTTTTCGAATTCTCGCATATTGTTACAGATACCTGACCCCCTTCCACCTAACGTATATGCTACACGAATCATACAAGGAAACCCAATTTCCTTTACAGCTTTAAGTGATTCGCTATAAGATGATACAGCGCGACTTTTACAAACTTTTACCCCCGAAACATCCATAGCTTGTACAAAAAGATCTCTATCTTCAGTAGCCTCGATAGCCTTTATCGGTGTTCCTAATACTCGAACATTATATTTTTTTAGAATTCCCAGTTCATTTAATTCAACACCCACATTTAAAGCAGTTTGACCCCCGAAAGCCAATAAAATTCCATCAGGATTCTCTTTTTTGATTATTTCTTCAACGTAATTAACATTAATTGGTAATAAATAGACTCTATCTGATAATTGAGGATCGGTTTGTATAGTTGCAATATTAGGGTTTATCAATATAGTCTCAATGCCTTCTTCCTTAAGTGCTTTGAGAACTTGAGAACCACTATAATCAAATTCCCCTGCTTGGCCTATTCTAATGCCTCCACTCCCTAAAACGAGAGCTTTTTTGATGGTTTTATCTAATGGCATTAAGAATTCAACCCCATATTTTCTATGAATTTATCAAATAGATATAATGAGTCTAGAGGTCCTGGACATGCCTCTGGATGAAATTGAACAGCAAAAAGTGGTTTCGATTTATGTTCAATACCTTCATTAGAGTCATCATCTATATTTCTCAGAATTTCTTTAAAACCGCCCTTTTCAAAGTCCTTTACACAGAATCCATGATTTTGGGATGTTATATAACATTTTCGTGATTGAGTATTAATAACGGTTTTATTACCACCCCGGTGGCCATATTTAAGCTTATAAGAAGATCCTCCTGCTCCTAATGCTAAAATTTGATTTCCTAAACAAATTCCCATGGTAGGTATGCTCTGTTCAATAAGTTTTCTACTTACCATGATAGCACTTTTGCATAATGCTGGATCTCCGGGTCCATTCGATATAAAAACACCATTAGGATTATAAGACATAATTTGATTGTATGAATAATTGTACGGTACTACAATGACTTCTAGATTCCTATGTAGGAGATTACGTAGTATATTTAATTTAACTCCCATATCCAAAAGAACAACTTTGCCAATAGGTTTCTGTGGTTTATAAATCAATACTTCCTTGGTTGAAACTTCACTTGACAGATTACGAAGATTAGGGTCTTCTGTACTTAGAGCAACTTGTTTTAATTCATCAATATCAATCTTCTCTCCAGAATCATACACTGCTAATACTCCTACTTGTACACCTTCCTCACGTAAAATGGTTGTAACTGCCCTTGTATCAATCCATTCAATTCCTGGAATATCTTGTTCAATTAAGAATTCATCAAGAGTTTTAATACTTTGATAATGACTTGGATGTTTACAACACTCGTTTACAACATAACCTGTTACCTTAATAGAATCTGATTCAAAATATTTAGTAATATCATATTGATCCTTTTCCCATTGAGGAACTCCGTAGTTACCTATAAGTGGGTGAGTCATAACAACAATTTGACCCCAATACGAAGGATCTGTTAGAGTTTCAAGATAACCTGCACCAGTCATAGTATTAAAAACAAATTCACCCGTAACAATTTTCGTAGCTCCAAATCCAATTCCTTGAAAATATCGTCCATCTTGAAGCATCAGAATAGCTGGTCTTTCTTTCTTATAGGACATTGACTCTTTTGTAAGGCTCTTCTTCATATATATCCTTAAAATAAAGATAACTTATCTTTTTATTAAGATTATTTATTAACTAGTTAAATATAACATAATTCAACTAGATCTACTTGGAGGAGGTAAATAAGAAGTATAAATATCTTTCTTTATACTCTCACCTTTTTCTTTAAGATATTCTTGTATAGTAGTAGTAATTGATTGAATTAATTGCTCAAAATTAATATCATCAAATGAATTAAACCAAGAATAATCTTGAATTTTGAGATTTTCTAAATCTTTGGATTCTTGTAAAACTATTATATTCTCATCAATTAGGAATGAGGGATCTAATATATTATTATCTCCATCCTCCAACTTTTTTACATTTAGGAGCATACACTCAAGTAAATCATCATAGAAAAGAAGGGGGATATATTTTAATAAATCTGGTTTTAATGGGTCTAATGATAAATTCAGCATTTCTAAGCTTTTCGAAAAACCAACTTCAGAAAGATCAAACACATCAAGATTTATGAGATCTGGATGAAATTGTACTTGTTCAACTTTTTTCATTTTTTCACGATATTTTGCTATTTTTTTAATGTACAATCTAACATGCGTTCGCAAATGTGTAGTTTCAATTAATATTGAGTTTTCCTCTATTTTTTTCTCGCAAATAGCTTGAATACCTTTACAGTACTTATCTGCAGCACTTATTAGATCTTCCTGATTAAGTTTAGCTTTTAGCAAGTTTTCGATGTATAATTTTAAAAATGCTGAAAAATCATTTTCAAGATCTAATAATTTGGTATATAAAAATTTCGTAGAATCCCACCATTTTTTTGTCTTTTGGGATGTAAGAGAAAGAGCAAATTTTTCGAAAGCACGAATTTCTGTAAAATTAATCAACTGCTCTATTCCATGACGTACAAATTTGACAGGATTGATTATAGCATTAAGATCATCCATAACTGGAAAAACAAGTGGTTCTCTTGGACGAATTAAAACTGATAATTCACCATTAAAAACACGATCTACCCTCATAGGTAGAGGCATTATAGGATTATTAATGGTCTTCTTTAGTAATGCTACATCGCGATCTGAATCAAAGCCAGTGAGATCGGGAGGAAAAACTTCCAAATAGAAGAAAAAAGGGGCAGCATCATATTTAAAAGTTTTAAACTTATTAATTGGTTTGACCCAGATCACCTAATTTATTAGTTAGTTAATTTTTTTAGATTCAAAGATGAATCTGTTAATGAATTTTCTAATTTATTCAAGATAAATTCTCTGAAATCCTTTCTTGAAAAATCTGATTGGCCAAACTGGATAATTTCACTCGCAAGATTACCATTAAAATTTTCACTTTGCTCTATTATTCTCATATGCCTATCTACAATAGCAGCACCCAATATTAAGCTATATGTATAAAAAGAAAGCAGTCCTGCATTAGATCCTTTAAATTCTCCATCATTAATCCCCTTCTGAATTACATTTGCTGTACCTTTTAAAAAATTAAACTTTCGAAATTCATTTTCAAAGGGACCCATTTTATCAGAACTAGGAGCCTCAATCAAATGCATCATACCAAAAGCACCAAAATCTTTCTCAGCAAAATCCAAAAAATGTTCAAAAATCTCCAATAAAAGATTGGTTGTAGTACTTTTATGATTTTTTATAATTTCAATATTTTCATCCCTGAACTGTTTAAAAAATTTACTTCGAATAGCAATCCATAATTCTCTCTTACTTTCTACATAATTATATAAATTATTTTGATTCATTCCCAGAATTTTTGCCAATCCTCGCAAGCTAAACCCATCTCTTCCTTTTTCCAAAAACAATTCCTTTCCTGCTTTTAAAATGCGTTTAAATTGAGCTGCTTTTTTTTCAGGAGAACGACTTCGAGTATTTTTTTTTTTAGTTTTAAAACTCATCTTAAACATCCATACTTTTCAATTAGAATTATAGATTTAACAAAAAAATAAACTATTTTTAATATACATTTTAAATTAATTCATAACAAATTATTAAGATTAGCACATTGAAAAGAATATTTTTAGTATTAAATCAATAAGAAAAAATAGCTTTTATAAGGTTTAGAACTTATTTAAAGAGAGGAAAATGAGAAGAGAATCATTTAACTAATAAATATTAAAAGGTGAACTTTATTTTCCTTCTCTATTTTCTCTCTAATGAGCAGGCAAAATAGTGATCAAATCATCAATAAGATTTTCCATATAAAATATTTAAACAGCGCAAATTTTTTCTAATTAAAATTGGGTTTAGAAATAAAAAAGAGTTGTGAGTTAAAAATAGAAAAAAACCATACTAACGTTAAGATAGTTAATACTGGTTGTTGCCATGATTGTGGAGGACGATGTGTTTTAAAAGCCCACGTACAAGATGGGAGAATTATAAGATTTGAAACAGATAATGAGGAACAACCACAACTGAGGGCGTGTTTAAGAGGTAGAGTATATCGACAACGTGTTTACTCAGAAGAGAGACTTAAATATCCACTACGTCGAATTGGTAAGAGAGGAGAAGGAATATATGAACGAATAACTTGGGATGAAGCATTAGACGAAGTTTCTAATAAAATTAAAGAAATCCAGCGAAAGCATGGTAATTCCGCAATTTTATTTGTCCCAGGGGGTGGTAATCAAGGAATGTTGCATGGTGTTATATCCCATGGCTTGATGCTTCATCAAAACGGGGGATATACACGAATGTGGGGAGCCCCTTCTTATGAAGGCGCTCTTTTTGCTTCTATGGCAACTTATGGCACAATTATGACCGGTAATACACGTGAAGATTTGCTTAATTCAAAACTAATCATAATGTGGGGTTGGAATCCAGCAAATACAATATGGGATCCTGGAACAAGCTTATGGTTAGCAAAAGCTAGAGAAAAAGGGATAAAGATTATTGCAATAGACCCTATATTTACTGATTCAGCTGCAATTTTAGCGGATGAATGGATACCTATTCGACCTGGAACAGATACAGCAATGCTATTAGCGATAACTTATGTTATTATAACTGAAGAAATACATGATAAAAACTTTATAGATAAATATACTGTTGGTTTTGATAATTATAAACAATATATACTTGGTGAAGAAGATGAAGAACCTAAAACACCAGAATGGGCTGAAATGATTACTAAGGTCCCCGCAAATGTAATTGCAAATCTTGCTAGAGAGTATGCTTTGAATAAACCAGCAGCACTTATTGCTGGATGGGGTCCTGCTCGAACCATGTTCGGTGAACAGTATTCAAGAGCTGCAAACGTATTATGTACGATTACAGGTAATATAGGCATCAATGGGGGGTATGCTTCTGGTTTCATGAGAGCATACTACAGTCGAGAAAGAATTATTACTGGTGGAAAAAAAAAAGTAGGTCCAATCAAACATAATGGTAGAAAACCCAAAAAATTAAGACTTCAAGATAATCCTGTCGATTTTAATGCTAAACCTCGTGAAGATAGTCTATATAAATTAAGGGGAGGCACAAATCCTGCAAATACTCGCATTCACTATAATGATTACTATAATGCAATATTAAAAGGTCGTAAAGGAGGATACCCTGCAGACATAAAAATGGCATATATCGTTGGTACAAATCGTTTAAACCAGTTTAGTAATGTAAATAAAGGTATAAAAGCATTAAAATCACTTGAATTTATTGTTATTTTCGAACAATTTATGACTCCAACAGCTCAGCTAGCAGATATTGTTCTACCTGTAAATACTTTTATGGAACGAGATGATATTGCTGTTCCTTGGCTTGGAGCTCCCTATTATATTTATTTGAATAAAGCAATTGACTCTCTATATGAATCAAAATCCGATTTAGAAATATGTAAAGAGCTTTCAAAGAAATTAGGCATTAAAGAAAGTCTATTAAATTTACCAGAGGACCAAATTTTAAGGATATTAGCAGCACCTCGTAAAGAGATCAAAAATTTTAATAAATTTAAAAGAGATGGATTTTACAAGGTTAAAGTAGAAGAGCCATTTATAGCATTTAAGGAACAAATTAAGAATCCTGAAAATAATCCTTTTCCTACCTTATCAGGAAAGATTGAAATTTTTTGTGAACATATTGCTGAAAAAAATAATCCTTTAATGCCTCCAATTCCAAAATACCTCACTCATGATGAACATTATGATTCTCCTTTAGTTCAAAAATATCCTTTACAATTACTTACCCCTCATAATAAACGAAGAACTCATTCAAGTTTAAATAACATGTCATGGTTGGATGAAGTTGAAACTCATTCTGTTTGGATTAACCATATTGATGCACTAAAAAGAAATATTAAACAGGGTGATTTAGTTGACATTTTTAACGATAGGGGAAGAATAAGAATTCCTGCGAAGGTTACAGAACGAATAATCCCAGGTGCAGTATGTGTTTATCAAGGAGCTTGGTATAATCCCAACAAAGAAGGTGTTGATCTTGGAGGATGTGCTAATGTGTTAACAAATGATATTTATTCTCCAGGTGGTGCTTTTCCTATGAATAGCTCTCTAGTAGAAATAGAATTAACGCCTAGTAATAAATTGGAGGAGCATTCATGAAACAAATGGCATTTTATTTTGATCAAACGAGATGCATAGGTTGTTATACCTGTTCTGTTGCTTGTAAAGACTGGAATAATATTCAAACAGGTGTGAATTGGAGAAAAATAGGGATTATGGAACATGGGAGATTCCCTAAATTATCTTTAGCTTACTTATCTTCTGCTTGTAATCATTGTAAGAATCCATCTTGTTTAAAAGCCTGTCCTGCTGAAGCTATTACTAAAAGAGACTCAGATGGAGTTGTCCTTGTTAATTCTAATAAATGTATAGGTAAAGATGAATGTGGGGCAAAGTGTTTGAAAGCTTGCCCTTGGGATGTGCCGCAATTTGGAAAAGGAAAAAATCCTAAAATGGAAAAATGTAACTTCTGTTTTGAACGTTTAGAACAGGGACAACAAACCATCTGTGTTGAAGCATGCCCTATGTATGCTCTTGATGCAGGAAACATAGATGAATTACGTGAAAAATATGGGAATATAAGTGAAACAGAGGGTTTTAGATATTCTAAAAACATAGGACCTTGTGTTTTATTTAAACCAAAGTTAAATAACTTACAAAAATAAGTTATAAAATAAAAATAATATAGTAAATTTAGAGGTGAATAAATGTCAGAAGAGAAAAATTTTGAACATATTAAATTGGATAAAATTAGTGATGGGAATTATGCTGTAATAGAAATAAATCGTCCTGAAAAGTTGAATGCACTCCAAAACCAAACGTTAAAGGAAATTTCTGAAGCATTAAAAGGTTTAGAAGTTGATGAGAGCGTTCGATGCGTAGTACTGCGCGGAACAAAAGAATATCTTAAGAAACCTGCGTTCTCTGCAGGGGCAGACCTTTCAGATAGACGAAGTCCTGATCTTGATCCAGATAATTTAAGGCATCAGAGTCATGCTATGTATCGGAGACATAAATACTATAATTTAATTGAGGAATTTCCTAAACCACTAATAGCAGCTATTGATGGATACGCTTTAGGCGGAGGATTTGAATTAGTTTTAGTCTGTGATATCTCAATTGCTTCCAAACGTTCAATATTGGGGTTTCCCGAAATTCAACGTGGAATTTTTCCTGCTAATGGGGGAACTCAACGATTAATAAGAAATCTTGGTAGGATGCGAGTAAAAAGAATGATGTTTTTTGGTGAACACTACACTGCTGAACAAATGTTTGAATGGGGAGTGATTTCTTTTGTTGTAGATGATGATAAATTCGAAGATTTTATTCACGATAGAGCATCATGGCTAGGAAATGCTGCAACAAATAGTTTATTTTTGATTAAGAAGAGCATCAATTATGGAACTCAAGTACCTTTAAATGTAGGTTTACAATTTGAGCAGATGGGTTATGCTATAAATACCCGAAGTAAGGATGTTTCTGAAGGAATTACAGCATTTCGCGAAAAAAGGACTCCCAAATTCCAAGGAAAATAACCAATATACTTCCTTCTTTTTTTTGGATCAGTTTAATATTACTTAGTAACCTTAAAAAAAAATGAAATCTTTTAAAATAAAAATATCATAAAGTACCAGTGAAAAAAATTTGAACTTAAAAGAAGTATGGTTAATTGATTATGCTCGAACAGCCTTTTCTCGTTCTAGACCGACTCAACCTGAACGAGATGTTTTTGGTGAGATTCGAGGAGACGAGTTACTTACTCAATTATTAATTAAATTCTTCGATGAAAAACTTGTGGATAAAGGAATTACTAAAGAGGATATTGAGGAAGTTTCAATTGGAGTAGCATCAGGAGTATTAGAAAATTGGACCTATGGTGGGAAGATTCCTCTTTACTTAGCAGGATTTCCAAATAAAGTTTCATCATTCTTTATAGATAAACAATGTGCTTCGGCTGGTGCTGGAATGCATGTGTTAACTATGGAAATTATGACTGGTAATACAAAATGTGCATTAGCAACTGGCTTTGAACACATGACAAGAGTTCGAAGAATTGGAATTGCACCTGAATGGGAACGATTTACCAATGAGAAAAGTAGGTTTTATAATCCAGATATTGACATAATGAATTCAACGAACATGTTACAAACCGCGCAGAGATTATATGAAGAAGAAGTACCACGATTTAAAAAATCTGACCTTGACAAGTTTGGTGTAAGAAGTCATAATTTAGCAGTAAAAAATCAAGAAGAAGGTTGGTTTAAAGGAGAAATTATTCCAATTGAAGGTCATATCGAAGGAAATGTTGAGGAACCAGTAACTATTAATAGAGATATGGCAGCAAGAAAGTCTACATTGGAAGGTGTTTCAGGATTACGTAGAATCTCTGTTCCATTTTATTTAGAAAAAAATGGAGGTAAAAAGGGTTATATGGAAAGAGAAGGAACTGAAGAAGGGGTTATTACAGCAGGGAATTCTTCACCTTTAAATGCAGGTGCTACTACAGCAATCCTAATGGAGGCTGAAGAGGCAAAAAGACGGGGAATTGACCCTATGGCGCGAATAGTTTCAATCGGTTGGGCCGGAGTGGATCCGAGAGTTATGGGAAGAGGACCAGTCCCTGCTACACGGAAAGCTTTAGATATTGCTGGTTTGAAAGCAGAAGATATAGATTATTGGGAAATCAATGAAGCGTTTACTATTGTAGCACTAAATTGTATAGATAAATTCTATATACCCGAAGAAAAGGTTAATATTATGGGGGGATCGACTGCAATTGGTCATCCATTAGGAGCTACTATGATTCGTCTTACAGGAACATTAGCACGAATTTTAAAAGATAAAAAAGCTAAATACGGCGTAGCTAATGCATGTGTTGGTGGGGGACAAGGAGTTGCAACCGTTATAGAGAATCTTAATGTATAAATTTAAGTAATCTATCTCTCATAATTAAGAATTATTTGTAGTAAGTTATTCTAAACATTCTTTTTTCTTTAACATAAATTTAAATTGATCATCTAGGTTATTTTATTAACTAAACTTTGAAGAATTTAATTTAAGTAAACACTTAAATTCTAAAATTTTGTGTGAATTAAAATGGAAGTGTTTTTAAAAAGAGCTGAGCGTTCCTTTAAAGAAAAGTTAGGCGAGGATAAAACTTCAAGTATTTTAAATAATATAAAGAAAGCAACAAATGAAATTCCGCTTAAATTTAGGAGAGTTATTGGCTCAGAAATACCAAAATTTCTTTTTAATTATTCACAGGAGATTGAAGATGTTTCTCCTGCAATTACTGAGGGTGTTTTAAATTATATTTTTATGTTTGCTGAATCATTGAAAGATCTTGTAAATAAGGATAGAAATCAAGTAACTCAGATGTTAATTAACAGGAGTAATAATTCCATGCGAAATCTTTCAGATTTATTGATTGCTTTTGTTGATAAAGCAAAAAATGGTGAAGTGATAGAAAATGTTGAGTCATTTGAAGATATAATGACGTATATGGTTGGTGGAAAGGCAGAACTCACTCAGATGAATGAAGTTGAATTATTTCTTAAGCGAGCTGATAAGAATTTATCTGAAAGATTGGGAAAAGGAAGATATAGATCTTTTTCAGAAAAACTCAAGAAATCATTTGAGCAGATTGATGATCTACATCGCGATCAAATGAGCTCTGAAATTTCGAAATATTTATTCAAATTCTCCCAGAATATTGATAACATTTCTACAGAAACAATAGACAGCATATTAGTACATACTTCATTATTTTCTGATTCAATAACAGATTTAGATGGAAAAACATGGGATCAGATTAGTCAAGAAATAAGAAGAAGGAGTGATAATAAATCACATTCCTTAATCGATTTATTCAAGGAATTATTAGAGGACGTTAAGAAAGGAAATGTATTAGAAACGAGTAACGAACTTGAAGATATTTTAACTCATCTATTTGGAGAAGAAAAAGAGAGAGTTCAATTCTCTGATGTAGAAGCTTTTCTTAAAAGAACAGAGAAAAAATATTCACTTATTCTAGGGCAAGATATGATCCAAATGCTCATGGAGGAGTTATTGGATGCAATAAACAATATTCCAGAGCAACATAGAGAGTATTTGGGGTCTGACCTTGCTAAGTATTTATTTAAATATTCAGAAAATGCCACCATCCATGATTCGGAGAATTTAGAACTAATTTTTAATGGTGCAATAATTTTTTCTAATTCGTTAACGGAGATTGGGGATTTAAATAAGGCAGAAATTAATCAATTCATTATAAATAGATCTAATCATAAAGTGCGTGGATTATTTGACTTATTTCTGGCTTTCCTAGAAAAAATTAAAGTACGAATGCCATTTTCTCTCGAACCAAATTTTGATGAAATCCTTATCCATACTTTAGGAAGATATAGTGGTCCTAAAGTCATTGAGCAAGGAGGTCTAATTCATGAACATTTGGCGGATTTTCATGAAGAAATTCCATTGGCAATTGAACATTCAAACTGGGCTAAAGCTCTAATTGAGATTATACCTCGTTATTTAGATATTTTACCAAAAACTGATGGTGATCGAGTACTAGATTTTCTATGGGAAAATAAATATCCAGAAGATAAAATTGTAGAAAAATACCAATCTAAAATAGCTGAACTCCCGAGAGAAAAGGAAAAGACATTCATGTTTAGATTGTTGAATATGTTAACTAATCAAATATTAGTTGATGAAGAAGAAGACAAAATATTAGCTGGAGCCTTAGCTCTTAGAATCCTTGGAGGTATTTTTGTAGAAGTATTTGGTGGAAGAAACGCTCAAATACGAGCAATTCGACTAAATCAATTATTAAAAGACAGAAAAGTTTCTAACTTGGAGAATAAAAAGAAAATTGATGAGCATATTAATATAATCTTGGAAGAAGATTTGAAAGCAATTCAAAAGCGTACAATGACAATTAATACAATTATTCCAATACTGACCAAAAAAAGGTATTTCATTAAAACTTATGATATTGTTATGAAAGATTTTCCAGAATTTATAGTTAAAATGATCACTGTTAGAGAAGATGAAAAATTAAAGGATATCGGTGAAGATTATAAGAAACCTGGCGTTTCAGCTGAATTAATACAACTTGTTAACAATTTTTTGAACGAGCTTGACTTAGCAAGGAGATTTTATAAAAAATATTTTGAAGAAATGTATTCAATAGCTATGGATGCTCAAAAAAATATGCTAGCTATTAGAAAATTCTTTAAATCTTTAGTTGAACTTAGTGAAAATATCGAAACAATTGAATTTTTTGAACGACCTATTGCGAATACTGAACACACTTTATATATGTCAATATTAAACTACTTGTATGACTGCTTGCCAGAAATATTTGATATATCTCGTACTATTCTTGACGAACAAGAATACCAAAAAAAAATTATGAAATTAGATACATACTTAAGCGAATGGAAACTAGAACAACTTAATTTAGAGATAAAAGAAGCTGAAAATAAAATTAAAGAATATGAAGTGATGCAAGAATGGGATACAACGGATAAGATTAGGAATTTAACTAAATTTCTTAATCGGGATAAGAATGAGATTAAATTTTATGATATAATGTTTAAGCTTCTAAAGGAAACAGAAAAAGTTGATGAAATTCTTAAATTAAGATTAGATTTCTCAAAGGCACTATTGAAATATTCAGATTCTCTTAAAAAAATACATCCCAATCTCCCCGCAGCATTATGTGATTATTTAGAAAATTTAAATGATTTTAATCAAGAAATCGATAAGATTGTTGAAGAATTAAAAAAGAAAAGCTCTTCAGGAATCATCTCTCCATTTGATTTTAGAGAAAAGAATGATGTTGCAGAATTAGCTAAAAAGGAATTATTATCTCTCTGTTCAAATGAAGATTTTATGAATCATATAAAATCTATGCTAAAAACTTCAAAGAAAAATATTTTATGAAAAATATTAATGATAAGGTTAAACTAAATCAAGAGGAATTAATAAAAAAAGAGAAACGAATTTTAATTTATTCCAAGTTTATTTGTTTCTTGTTCAACTAACTTTCGACGTAATATTTTACCCGACCCCGATTTTGGAATTTCATCAACAAATTCAACTTCACGGATTTTCTTGTAAGCAGAAATTCTTTCAGCAACCCAATTCATAATTTCTTGCTCATTTACTCTATCTTTAGATTCAGGCTTTAATATAATATAAGCTTTTGGGATTTGACCAATATCTAGTTTGGTAGAGGGTTTACCAATAACAGCAGCATCAAATACATGTGGATTTTTAAAAAGTAAGTCCTCAAGCTCAGCAGGTGCAATGCTCCAACCTTTATATTTTATCATTTCTTTGATTCGATCTATAAGATGCTCATACTCATCTTCATCTATATATGCCATATCGCCAGTTCTCAGCCATTTTTCACCTGTTTTAGGATCAAGCCAAAATGCATCTTCTGTTGCTTCAGGTTTATTCCAATATCCTTTCATTACTTGAGGTCCCTTAATAACCAACTCACCAACCTGACCACGTTCAGGTAACTCTACACCTGTCTCTAAGTCAATTATTTTATGAAATGTATCTGAAAGTAAAGTACCTTGAGATTCCATTTTACGACGATACATTGGATTCACGGCTACAACTGGAGAAGCCTCAGTCAAACCCCAACCATGTTGGATAG
>JAEOTW010000188.1 GCA_016839655.1 Promethearchaeota archaeon
ATTCTTACACGAAATTTTTTATAAAAAAATACTTTCTACAATTTAAGGTAAGTTAAAATATCGAAGGATATTATTAAACGTTTATATATCTACAAATATTTTACGCTGATGTAAACGTCAAAAATCGTTTCATTTAATAATGAGGGAAAAAGATGCAAATATACCGCTTAAAAATAAATAAAAACTCATGTATCGGATGTAATGACTGCGTTGTCAGTTGCCCTTTAAATTTTCAACAATTGAAAGAGAAAGGCTATTTAACTAAAGAAAATGCTGTTGTATTAGTCAAGAATGGTTGTGCATACGATATATATGTTGAGGGGAGAGATGTAAATTGTGATGGATGCGGTGTTTGCTTAAAATATTGCCCCGTTTCTGCTATTGAATTACATTTAGTTGAAGTTAAATGAGGTAAAAAATATGTCATTTCCAAAAATATCAAGATCAATTAGTAAAGAAATCGAACATGTAAAAGTTCAATTCCTTACAGAAAGTTTAGAACTTATTTTAGATAGAACTAAGTGTGTTGGATGCGGAACTTGCGCACGTGTCTGTCCAAAAGAAGCTATTTCGCGAGGTCCAGTTGCAGCTGCCAGACGTTTTCCCAATATGGAGGATATTATTCCAGAAGTATATGATCCAAAGAAATGTGTATTTTGCGGAACTTGTGTGGTAATGTGCCCTTTTAGTGCGCTTACACTGAAGAAAGATGGAGAATTAATTGAATTAGCTAATATTCAGATTGTTAAAGAAAATGTGGTTCCTAAGATTGAATTTGAGACCAAAAAGATATCTGATAATACAGGAATTGAAAGAATCGCTAAATTATATGTAGATGGTGAAATTAGTATTGTTGATGAAGAATGCGCTGGAGGTTGTGAAGCATGTGCGGATGTATGCCCCAGTGGTGCAATAACTGTTCCAGAAAAATCAGATAAAGGATGGGAAACTGTACCTAATGTTGTTGTTGATCCTGAAAAATGTATTTATTGTGGATCATGCGATAATGCGTGCCCAACAGGTGCAGTAAAATTGAAAATTATGGATATTAAATCATCTGGAGAATTCAGCAAACTGTTTTGGGAACCCCTTTTAGAGAGAATAAAAACGCTAAGGTGGAGTGAAAAAAAGGAGGAAAAATGAATTGAGTATTAATAATTTAATTTTAATAACGTGCCGAACAATTAATCAAGGAGTTGCACTTGAGGGTGGCAAAAATACAAAAGAAAATGTCAGAGCGGCAGGAATCTGTGCTTTTGATAAAGAAGATTTTAAAAAATTAGATTGTTTGGTTGGGACTCCAGTTAAAGTAATTACTGATCATGGAGAAGTTGTTGTTTATTCAACAATTTCCGAAGAAGGACCCCATCCTGGAATTATTTTCATACCAATGGGTCCTTGGGCAAATCAAGTTGTAAATCCCGATTCCCAAGCATGCGGCACACCTACCTATAAAGGCATGAAAACAAGAGTAGAAGTTGTACAAAGTGGAAAAGTATTAGATGCAGTAAATTTAATTAAATTATTAAGGGAGGCATAAGAATGGTTGATAAAAATATAAGAACCGTCAATGACGTGATCTGTCCATTTTGCGGAAATTAAATGGCGATTCGCTCTTTACCGAAACTTTATGTGACGATCTCGAAATTGACGTGGATTTAAAAGAACAAAAAGTTATAGAAGTAAGAAATGGCTGTCAAATAGGTACAAAGAAATTTTTTGCTTCAAATCCCAGTGAACATAGGTATGATAAACCTCTCATTAAGGATAATGGTTCATATAAGGAAGTATCTTGGGATGAGGCAATCGATAAGTCTGCTGACATTTTAGTGAAGGCTAAAAGACCTTTACTTTACGGATTTTCAAGTACTGAGTGTGAAGCTCAAGGCCAGGGTGTAGAATTAGCAGAATTGTTAGGAGGAGTTTTAGATAATACTGCATCAGTATGTCATGGACCTTCATTACTTGCAATTCAAGATGTTGGTGCCCCTACTTCAACCTTAGGTGAATATAAAAATAGGGCAGATCTTGTTGTATTTTGGGGTAGTAATCCTGTTCAAGCACATCCCCGACACTTGGGAAGATATAGTGACTTCATTCGTGGTTATTTTAGAAAAGATGGTACAAATGACAGATTTATAGTAGTTGTTGATCCCCGTAATACTCTTACTGCTCAATTAGCCGATATGTATATTCAAATAAATCCTAACGAGGATTATGAACTATTAAATGCTATTAGAGCACTATTAAGAGGCGTTGAATTAGATAGTAATGAGATTTCAGGAGTGCCAAAAAAGAAAATTATAGAATTAGTCAATGCATTAAAATCATGTACTTTTGGAGTCATCTTTTTCGGAATGGGACTAACCCACACTTTATCACATCATAGGAACATTGATGCTGCAATTTGTCTTACGCGAGAATTAAATGATCATACTAAATTTTTGTTAACTCCCATGCGTGGACATTATAATGTCGCTGGAGCAAATCAAGTTTTTACGTGGCAAACGGGATATTCTTATTCTATAGATTTTTCTAAAGGATATCCTCGCTATAATCCAGGAGAGTTTTCCTCAGTAGATCTTCTAATGAGGGATGAAATGGATGCCTCTCTAATTGTTGCATCTGATCCCGCAAGTAATTTTCCCGCAGCAGCAGTGAAAAATATGTTTAAACATCCTCTAATTACTATTGAACCTCACCATACTCCAACATCAGTGAATTCAGATATTATTTTACCTCCTGCCATTGCTGGAATAGAATGTGAAGGAACAGCATATCGAATGGATAGCGTACCATTAAGATTAAGAAAGGTCAAAGAAGCGCCCGGAAAATGTTTAACAGATAAGGAGATATTAGAAAGATTAGTAGAAGCCGTAAGAAACAAAAAGGGGGAATAAATTTATGGCGGAAGTTAAATTAAAACTGAAAAAAAAACCGGATTTTCCATTAGAAGCTGAAACTATAACACCAGATAAATTTGCTGGAAAATCAGCAGCAGAAATTAAGAAATTAGTTTTGTATCATGGAAATGAAGAAAAGACAATTGGAGATTTTTTTAACGTCACTGGAACTGGAGGAGAAGTGAGTGATACTAAGATTATACTAGATGGAGATCTCTCCAATGTCAAAAGAATTGGAGAAAAAATGACTGGGGGAGAAATTGTAATAAACAGTAATGTTGGAATGCATGTAGGCAATAATATGTCAGGAGGAAAGATATTAGTAAATGGTAATGCAGATGATTGGGCAGGAGCTATGTTAAAGGGTGGTGAATTAGAGATTACAGGTGACGCGGGACATTACGTTGGTGCTGCATATAGAGGATTTTGGAAAGGAATGGAAAATGGATTGATTAAGGTTCATGGAAAGATTGGTAATGAAGCATTGACATGGGTAAGGGGGTCAAAACCAGCCAAACGATTTCCAACATTAATCTGTGACAGTGCGGGTTCATTTTTAGGGATTCATAGCCATGGAGGTACTATTATTGTGGAGGGTGATTGTGATAGATGTATTGGAGCAGATCAAATACGTGGAACAATTGTAGTGAAAGGAAAAATATCGAGAATCCTTCCCTCTTTTAAAAAAATAGGGGAAGTTAAAGAGATTGAATTAATGAGTGGTGAAAAAATTCAAGGAAAGTTTATAGAATATTCTGGCGATCATTCTGTAGAAAAAAATCATTCTAAAATTGATAAAAAAACAGGAGAAATTTCAAACAGCTCTAATGGGAGATTGTATGTAGCTGCTTAAGTCTCTCAGATTACTTTTACTTGTATAAATAAGAAAAGTGTTAAATTAATGAGTGATAAAGTAATCAGAAATAGAAATATAATTGGGATAATCTTATTGATAATTGGCGGAATGTTAATGATTATTAGCTCCGCTATTGGTAGTATAGGTATTTATGAAACACTCTATGGATTAATTTCAACTGAAATTCCTCCAAATTTGGCTTGGACAATTCCAATATTACGTGTTTTAATTTTAATCATGCGTTGGCTTGCTGATTTAGGTGGAGGCGCTGTAATAGTAGGTGCGGTTTTTATAGCGTTGGGTAGTTTTAGATTTGGTAAATGGCTTGTTGGCATCGGACTGACTTTTGGCACACTTGCTTTAATAATCTGGGTAATCTCACAAATTGCAAATAGTACTAATTTAATTACAGATCCTCAGGTTTTGAGTTATTTAGCAAGACTTGAAGGTTTTTTTACCTATAATACAGGTTTACAATTCATGGGGGTTACAACTGCTATTATTGGTCGTAATTTCGTAAAGAAACCTAAAAAAGTAGAAGAAGAAATTGAGGAAGAGGAAAAAATTGAATCAACTACACCGTTACCATTTCAAAATATACACTGTCCAAATTGTGGAATATCTTTACCATTTAATGCTGAATTCTGTAGTGAATGCGGACAAACCATCGAAAAAAGATAACTTCTTTCTTTACCTGAACTAAAACTCATTCAAATTTTAATTGAATAATTTTTTATTACCACTTTTACATCCTATACTTTAAATCTATGTTTAAATAGAAATTGTTAAATATGTAATTATAATTCTTGTAAATCATGCAGACGAATTTCCTTAAGATTAAACCATATGATGAATCCCTTGGATTTTCTATATTGGTAGATTTATTCAATCAAATGAGGAAATATTTAAATCCTGAAACAACATTTCAAATAACTGAAGAGTTAGCTCATGCAATTTTGGGTAAAGAGTCGGTCATATCACGAGATTTTTTAATGTTTGAAAATAAGAAAAGTGAAATTATTGGTTTTGCAGGTGTAGCCAAAACTCCACTCTTTAATGCTTGGCTTACTATATATGGTGTATTACCGAAATATATTGATTCTGAGGTCCCTGGAGCTTTAATTGACGCTATATTGAATCTTGGAAGAAAATTAAATGTCCCAGAGCTATTATTTCAAACAATTGGAGAATTATCAGCACCTTTCGATGAGAAATTAGAGAATATTGGATTCAGCCCAGTTAACTATAGCTGGGCTATGCGCTTAAATGATTTTGATTTTTTTTCATACCCTAGTATTCCACACGGTATTACAATTCAGAATTTAAAAGATATAGATGATTACGCTAGTGTTGTTACTGTTATAAATGAAGCTTTTGCAGACTCATTTCAGTATAAATCTATCACAAAGATGAAATGGAAAAAGATGATAGAAATGGTCAAGAAAAATCATATTGTTGAACATTGTGTCGCGTATGAAAAAAATAAAATTGTTGGGGTATGTGATACTTATCTCAATCTTGAAGAAGATCAAACAGGCTAATTGCAAATTTCGGTGTTCTTCCAAGCTTCCAATATCGCAAAATTGGGAGTGTACTACTTGCATCTGGAATTGAAACACTTCGGAAGAAAGGGTGTAAAAAGATTAAATTGAGTGTTGATACTAAAAATGAAAAAGCCTTGGGAATCTATAAAAAGTTTGGATTTTATGTAAAAGATAATTTGACTGAGAAAACATATCAAATTATATGAACTGTTCTTTAAACTCTAAAGATCTTTTAGTAATTTATTTTAGAAATAATCTTTTTTTAGTCTATTATATTTACAGATAATAATAAATACTATTCAATCTAATAAAATTCAAATCTGTCTATTTGAAGGATTAACTTTGTTTAAGAGAAAAATAAAAATTTTTAAAATAAAGAAAGATAAGCAAGAAGAACTAGAAGATATCGTTCTATATGAGACGCCTATTGATTTATATGTAAATTCGAAACCATTAGTAAATATAATTTGTCTTGCTAAAGACTTAAAAGAATTATCTATAGGTTTTTTATTTTCAATAGGAATAATAGACTCAATTAAAGATATTAAAGAAATTAATGTGAATGAATTAGAAAACTCTATTTATGTGAATCTTAGAGAAAATAGTAAATTCGATATTGAAAAACTCGATATTAATCCCGTAAGTCGTGTCGTTGATACTACATGTGGTATATCATCACCATGGCGAGATGTAATTAAGGAGAGTTTAGATAAGGCTAATGTAAAAGAAGCAATTCATGCAAAAGATAATATAAAAATTAATGCTAGCACTATATTCTCTGCTATAAAAGAAATGCAAACTAAAACTCCCCTTTATCGAGAAACAGGTGGTTGCCATGGAGCAGCAATATTTGATATTAATGGAAATTTATTAAGTGTGAAAGAAGATATAGGTCGACATAACGCAATTGATAAAGTTATTGGGGAAATGTTGGTAAAGGAGCATAATTTTGAAAATGTGTTTCTGACTTCAACAGGTCGATTGACAGGTGATTCAGTTTTAAAAACCATAAAAGCGAAAATTCCTATTGTTGCTTCTCTTTCCGCAGCTATTGAATCTGGTATTAGATTGGCGTTTGCTTATGGGATTACTCTCATAGGTTTTGTACGTGGTTCCAGAATGAATATTTATACTCATCCAGAGAGAATTGAACTTTAAATCTTTACTGTTAAATTTTCCATATTCCTTCTTCATAGATTACTCTATTATCAGCTATTATTTTAGACCCTGGTTTTTTCATATCTTTTAATATATCCCAATGAATAGCACTTTCATTTGTACCACCAACTTCTTTAAATCCAGATCCAAGAGCAACATGAATTGTACCCCCTAGTTTTTCATCAAAAGATATATTTTTTGTAAATTGAGTTATTCCATAATTTGTTCCAACGGCAAACTCTCCTAAGATATTAGCATTTTCAATATTTAAGATCTCTTGAAGGAATTCCTCGCCTTTATCAGCAGATGAATTAATTACTTTACCATTTTTAAATTTTAAATAAATATTTTCAATTTCATTCCCTAGATATATTCCTGGATATGTGAACCTAATATGTCCATTTACTGAATCCTCTACTGGACTTGTAGCCACTTCACCATCTGGTAAGTTTTTTTGTCCACTACCATTCTCCCACTTCCTTCCTTTCACGGAAAATTGTAAATCCGTATCTTCTCCTAGAACTTGAATAACATCAATTTCATTTAAAAAATCAACATATTTTTTTTGATCTAGTTCCATATTTAGCCATTCTTGTATAGGATCTTCTCTATCTAAAAATAAAGCTTTTTTTATAAAATCAGCATAAGAAAATAGATCCATATTTGCTTCTTGAGCATAGGAGTGACAAGGAAAAGGAACTATCACCCATCTTGCTTCTCCAACTGCTGCTCTATCATAAAATATATCCCAAAGTTCTTTTATTTCTGGAGAACCATAACGTTTAGAAATTAGTTGAGGAACGATTAAACTCAAATTTTTTGTGTTATATTCGGCATCGATGGCAATCATACAATCAAATTCCTTATGTATCATTTTCCTTACATTATCTATATAAATCAATTGTACCTCTGAAGCATATTTAAAAAGTAATTCCTCTTGTCCTTCTATAAATGGGAGTAAGAAAGGGTGACCTCCAGCTTTTATGATTTCGACATATAAAGCGCGAAAAAACTCTTCTGCTAATGTTGGACCGAATACAAACACTCTGTCCCCCATTTTTACTTTGATAGAGTAATTCACTGCTAATTTTGCAAGCTTCTCATAAAAAGGATTAATCATAAACTATAAACATGTTCGAGTTATTTTATTTTTTATTAATAAATTAAATTAAAAAAATAAGCTTCATAAATTCATATTGAATAATCTAGCCTTATTGAACTCTAAATTATGTGTTAGGAGATTAAAATAATGGAAAAAAAATGGATTTGGATCTTACTATGTATAATTGGTGGAATTTTATTAATTATTAGTTCTACTGTTAGGAGTTTTACATTTTTTGAAAGATTGTTTGGTTTGATAGCTGCTGATGTCGGTCCAGTAGTAGCAACAATCGTATCTATAGTTATACAAATCTTAGGTTATATTTCTATGGTTGGAGGAATAGTTGTTATTATTGGAGCTTTAATTGTTGCAATGAATCACTACATATTAGGAAAAATTATTATTGCTCTTGGTGCTGGTATGGGTTTAATTGGTCTAATAATTTTTTTCATTACAAGTATTATTGAAGGGTCGATTTATGCAGATATTGTAGGACTCATAACAGAAATAGGCCATGGAAGCTATGGATTCATAGGTATTATATTGACAATAATTGCTAGATTGAAATTGAAGAAACCTAAATACTCATAAAAATAGAATTCTATTAACTTCAATAATATTTTTTTAATTTATAATAGCATAGTACTTTTTGAGTTATTTAACAAATTTTTTAATTTAATATTAATAAATCTAAATATTATTAAATGAAAATATATGTCATCTAATATAAGATAATAGAAAGAGGAACAGATAATGTCTAAAGCAGAAGAATATAAAATGTTTCAAGGATGTCTTATAGGCAACAGAATTCCTTTTATTGAAGCATCTGCACGAAAAGTGTTTGATAAACTCGGAATAAAAACTTCAGATGCTCCATTTGCATGTTGTCCGGATCCAGTGGGATTTAACAGTACTGATCATTTAAGTTGGATGGCAATGGGTGCAAGAAATCTTACTATTGCTGAAGCTGAAGGAAAAAACAAGCATCGTACTATAATTAATTTTGTCATAATTCATCATAAAAGCTAGTTAAAAAGTGTTTGACTTCAGGGATAAAGTACATTACTTAAATGGAATTAACAGCGCCTGAATTACAGGGGAAGGATGCGACAGAATCAA
>JAEOTW010000189.1 GCA_016839655.1 Promethearchaeota archaeon
TTAAATATACCTAAACCTATATTGGAAATTCCCGAGTAAAATAAAGTAACGACTAAAATTGGATGAAGATTTAATGGTAAATACACAAACAACAGAAATATAGCCCCCATAAATAAACTTGACAATGGGCCAACTATTGAAATGACTATTTCCGATTTAGGTGTTTTTGGTTCTTCTTCAATTTTTGAGACACCTCCGAACAGATATAACTCAATTTCACTTACTTTAAGTCCATACTTTTGGGCTACTAACGAATGACTTAACTCATGAACTAAGATGGAAAACAGTAGAATTAAACCGCCAGCTAATCCAACAATTATTAAGTCAAGCAATGAAGCACTGGGAAATATTAAATTATAAAAGCTAGCTGAATAAAACCCAACCAAAGCTATAATTAAAACTGTCGAAAAATGGAGTTTTATATCAATGTCATAAATTTTAGCTATTTTTATATTCTTAACCTCTTTTTATTTTAGATTTCCAAGCTAAATATAATAATTCAGTTATTAATTCTCTTTTATTACAAAATTTAATATAATTGGGATTGCAGTCTATATTTTAAAAAAAAGTATAATTTTAGGTTATAGGAAAAAAAGTCGGATTATTAAATATTGGGGTAAAAATTAATCGAATTTCTTATATTCTTTCATGTTAAATTTTGTAGTCATAAATCTCTCAGTCCAAACCTAAATTTATCAGGATTTAAAAAGTAAAATCCAAGTGATTTTCTCCATAGATTTTCTTCTCTTTGTTTTTGAATCAAATCAATTTCAGGTAATATTTCTATTACTAATTTAAAGCTGTTTAATGGATTTTTTTTACTACTAGATTCATAATTCTGGGGAGAAATTTCTGCCAAATTTAATTCATCTTTCCCATATATAGGTTTTTCACTTATAGTCATAACTAGCACCTTCTTTTCTTTTTGTTATTTAGACTTCTTTTCTTTCCATTACTTTCAATTCCATAACAATTTGGCCCCATCCACCACATTTTATTCCTACATCAAAGCAACTTGCTCTCTTAAAACGCATATTATTTGGATTTACACCAGCCATTAATAATTCACCCGCTGCAAATATCAGTTTGTCTAGTTCTGCCAATGCATAAATACATATCTTTTTAGGGCTGAGTTTTGTTAGAAGATTCCCTGAACCATCAAAATAAAATTTATCTCCAATTTTATGTTGGCTATTGCACCCATGAGATTCTACTACTTCAATAACAAAAGTTTTTCCAAGAAATTTTAATGAATTGGATAAGACATCATGATTACGGGGATTTTCAAGAAATAACTCTAATTCTTCAGGATTATAATTAAAATTTTTCCTGATATTTTCTTTCATTTCATCACTAATTTTCATATGTATCACCTCTTTTTTCCGCTTGAGCTAATTCTGCTTTTGCATTCATAATTGCTAAATAGGTTTCTTTTGTATTCGAAGGTGGTATTACTTCTAACTCGTTCTTTTCCAGCTTTATCGCTTCTTCAGGGCAAGTAGGAACGCAAACTCCACATCCAATACATTTTTCCAGTTCTATCTCACTTAATCCATCGGATATGATTATAGCATCCATATTACATCTTTCTTCGCAAGTTCCACATCCTACACATAATTCGACATCAATCTCTGCATGGAAGTTTGTAGCAAAAAGTCTCGCAGGATTATCAAAACGTTTTTGATTTGTTAAAATTTCACAACAACAGCCACAACAATTACAAATTACAAACGGTTTTTGAGAATTAGATGGTTGAGGGACTAACCCAACCTCTTCAAACTCTTTTATTAGCTCATAGGCATTTTCTTTGGATATAAACTCCGCTTCTCCTTTTTCATAGAACGTCTTAGCTGCAGATCCAAAAGTCATACATGTTTTTCTTAGATCGGTTTTTTTACAAGGATCCCCGATTATATCATGAGCATTACGACAAATGCAATCCATTATTCCAATATGACTTGCCTTATCTATTATATCTCGAATTTGATCATAGGAAGCAATATTCATGTCTACTGGAATAGCTTTCTCAATTGGAATAGTGCGAAGTTGAGGTATACCTGAAATGTTATATTCCTTTTCAAAATACGCTTCTTTAAAATACTGTAAGACACTTTTTACTAACTCCGGAGTTAGGCGACCTAATTGGAACTCGTAAATACCGGGAACAAAAGGAGCCAACAGAAATAATTTTTCGTCATTATTCAATGCTCTTATAATAGTCCCTTTTTCATACATTGTTTCTAATTTTTTTTCTAATTCTTCCAACGAAAAACCATTATTTCTTAACATACGATGAATTTTTTTAAGCTTTTGTGGTGTAAAATTGAGTTTCAAGGCCAATCGCGCTTCTTCTTCAGTGAATAATAATTTTAATAATTCAAGTTCGACCCCAGAATTAGTAGTTGGAAGTCCTACGGGCATTTTATTAATATGGTCCAACAATTCAAAATAAGCACTATTTGTTTCACTCATTTAGTATTTCACCATTTTGTGTAAAATAAAAAAAAACTCTTTATAATTGTTAATCGATCAAAAACAACTAGATTTAAGTTGTAATTCGAATTGATGAATAGTGATGTCTGATTACTTATTGGAAGACCTAAAAGAATTTTTGAACGACGCAAATCTTTCTACATATGAAATAAATGCGTATATTGCACTTTTAACATCTTCAAAAGTGAATCCTCCTTCTGCTAGACAAATTTCTTCAGGATCAGGTGTCCCAAGTGGTAGAATTTATGAAGTTTTGGAGGACTTAAATACTAAAGGATTAATTGAAATCGTTGAATCGCGTCCGAAGAAATATAAAGTCTATTCTCTGAACAAAGGGTTGGATAATTTAATTAAGTATCAATCTTCTGAAACTAAAAGAAAAATTGATTACCTTCACAATAGGGCAAAACAGCTTGAATCCGATTTGTATAAAGCTGATATTTTTATTCATAAAGAACCTTCAAAAATATTTTGGTCAACAGCCTTCGGTACTCAGTCAATTCTCTCATTATATGCAAAATATATCAACGAAGCTAAAGAAGAGATCATTTTTAATGAATTTGTCAATAAAAGCACCTTGAAAGTATTACCCTTTGGAAGAGTAATTTATGAACCTATAAGAATAGCAATCGAACGAGGCGTAACTGTTAGGGATCTTTGGTCTTTCGAGTATGATGAGCGTCCACTTTCTAAGGAAGAACAAATTCAAAATGCTAATACCTTCAAAGAAATAATTAAGATTCAAGAAGATCTTTATGATTTATCTCCTAATTTACCAGGGTTCAAAATGAAGTATATTTTCCATAGAACACCAACTTATTTTGATATATTCGATAAGAGGAGAATTGTTTTTAAACTACAAAATCCTCTAAAGCCATATCAGATTTTTGCCACTATGAATGTGGTGGATCCTAAATTAGCAAAAGATTTAAGAGCTAAATTCCTCCAAATGTGGACATTTGACGCTCTTGATGCAAAGTCGTTTCTATAAATCCCACGCAGAATGTCTTAAAATTGCGTTTGTAGGACATACATCTTGACAAGCCATGCAATCAGTACATGCGCCAATATTTTCTGCTATGACTTTACCATCTACTAACTCATAGACTTCTACAGGACAAACATTAATACAGTCCTCAGCGCCTATACATCTATCTAAATCTATTTCAACCCAATACTCTCCTTCTTCCCATCTTTTAATATTGACCATAATTATCACTATTCATTTAAAAAAAGTATTAAGATTAAGTATAGATTAATTCTGCCTGAATCTCATCTCTGATTTTCAATACTCTCTCAGGTAAATTCGAAAATACAGCATCGACGTATTCTCCGTTATGCTTCATACTAAGGAAATTCGTAATTGACCTTTCAAACAGGATACCCCATATATAAAACTTAAAACCCAAATCTTTGACTTTCCTAAACAAATCATAGGTTGCGTAATTAAAATTGACATTAATTCCTTGGATATTAAGTTTTCTCATATTCTCCAATTCTAAATGCTCCTCTTGAATATTTGAATGCTTTAAGAAAATAGAATTAACTAATGTTAAGTCTTGATTAAACTCTCTAATCTCAGAAAAGATAGCAGGAAGAGGGTGAGGGTACAAGGAGGGTTTTCCAATTTCTAATTTATCAATCAAATTAAATTCTTCAGCAAGTTCAATTATTTTTATGCCTACTTCAGGTTCAGTTATGTCAATGTTATATTTTATATCATATTTTCTAAATCCTATAAAAACTTCACGGAGAGTTGGAATTGTCTCACCATTCTCTAATTTAAACTCTTTAATTTCATCGATTGTTAATTTATTCATTAAAACATCATTCCCATTTCTTTTGAGACTTTGATAAAAACTTAGAACAATTTCCTTGTCTCTTGATAGTTTGGCCTCAGTTTTTAAACCATCGACCCCCATATCAATTGCATTCTGAAATGAAGAGAATGTGTTTTGTACACCTGTAAATCCAGAGCCTCTATGACCCCAAATAAATGTTCTATGCAACAGTTAACACCTCCAGTTCCTTATTAATTTCTAAACCTAATTTAAGAAGATCAAAATAAACTACTACATATTGAAGGTCTCCCTCTACTTTAACATTTCCCGCTAAAAACTCACTATATGCATCTACATTTCCAAGAAGAATTTGATTCATTGTCTTTTGAGGACAGGTTATGGAGATATTTGCCCCTTCTATTTCACCTTTCCCACACTTAAATTCTCCTTCTCCAAAAACCACCCAATATTTAAAGTCTGAATTGTGTAATTTTGTTTGCACTATATTCTTTTTGAAAAACCCCAATTCTTGATAAAATTCATCGTTTTCTTCTGCTAATTGCTCAAGAGCTTTGCTTGATTTCATGATCCTTTTATTAACACAACAATTTTCACATAAAAATTCACTTAATGACATCGTTCCACAATTTTCCATATAACATTCCCACTGATTTGTTTCATGATTAACTGTAATACTATATCCGCATTGGAGTGGCAGAGTTTCAACTACTTTACCACAACCGCTACATTTTAAACTCATTTTAATATCACCATTTTTGCTTATATTTACATATCACATGAATTCCACTAAAAACTAAGATTATTAAAAATCCTCATTATTTTTTAAGCAAAAAAGAGGAAAATTAATAATTTACCTAATGGATTTTGTGAAAATATGTTATAAGATATTATGGCGAATACAAAATCCTATGATATTAGCTCAAACACCCCATTAAAATCAATTTATTTCTAAAATTAAAAATTACTCACCCTCTGGGGGTAATTAAAGTTTGGACTCCAAATTTTTTATTTAAAAAGAACAAGGTTTATTGCATAATAATCATGACAAGTGAAATTGATAAGTTTCCTGAAAATGATCTGTTTTCATGTCCCTTTATTCACCTTTGCGTCTTGCCAAAGAACGAGCATTGTCATATCTCACGATGTAAAGTGTGCTCTGAATACATTCAGAAATGCAAGGGTTTAAAGTCAAATCATCTCTACTAAATAATATATTGTCACTACTATCTTCAAATAATACTTACCTATAAAATTGAAAATAAATTAGATTATTAAACCATCCCTGAATCTATTCTGGATAATTAATAATTTATATTTTTAATAAAAAATTCAATGCATTATCAAATACATTCAGTTTCAATGATATGCTACCAGCATGGCTAAGTTTTTTAATTACAATCGTTATAGTAATGCTCCTTTCTAAATATGAATTAAGTATCATACTAAGCTTAGGTGCTGTAGGGTTTGGTATTTTATCTGGAACTAATATTTTACAACCTTTTATAAATGTCTTAACAGATCCCTCTATTCTCTTATTAATGATTATTGTAACTCTCATCCCTATTTTGGGAGGAATAATGGAAGAATCCGGATTAATGATGGAAATGATTCAAAAAATGCGAATTTCAAAAAAAGCTTCACTTATGGTCATGCCTGCCATCTTTGGCTTATTACCGGTGCCAGGGGGAGCTTTAATGTCAGCACCCATTGTAGATCAGATTGGAGCTGAAGAAGACACAAATAAGAAAGTCGCTATAAATGTTTGGTTTCGACACGTAATAATATTGATTTATCCTTTATCTTCATCCTTGATTGTGGCGAGTATTCTCACTAATATCAATCTTTATATACTTGTGATTACATTATTGCCTAGTTTTATTATTATGTGCTTGGTAGGATATTATACTCTTGTTAGAGATGTCTCTCCTTTTTCAGAACAAGGAGAACGAGATCTTAAAAGAGCATTCCACAATTTACTTCCAATTATTATCGCGCCAATTGTGGATTTTGCTGGTAGGATTTTTTTTCCTAGTCTTTTCGTTCCAGAAATATTTCTTCTTATTGGTCTTGTTTTAAGTATTGGGATTGCTCTAAGATTTGGAAACATGAAATTCTCGATTGTTAAATCCATATCGAAAAAAATGAAAATTTGGCGTTATCCCTTTTTAATATTTGCCATGTTTTTATTTTTAGAAGTTTTTATTCTTTCAGGTGCTTCTGATGAAATTGCTAGTATAAATTTGTCAGTTTTTCATTTTATACTAATTGGCTTTTTTCTTGGTTTTGCAACAGGACGAATTCAATTACCACTTTCAATTTTAGCTCCTATTTATCTTGTTCAATTTACTCTATCTGCCATACCAATACTTGATTTCATCTTTATCAATACTTCTATTTTTTTAGGATATCTTATTACCCCAATTCATCCCTGTGTTTCCTATAGTACAGAATATTTCGAAACAGATTTAAAAAAAGTCATAAGAACTCTTGGCATACCAACATCAATCTCCTTTATAATTCTAATTTCTATCTACTGGATTTTCTATTTTATTTAAAATAGTATTTCAAATTATCTAAATTTTAAATCATATACATTTAAATACTCAATAAGCTATTATTACCATGAAATTTAATGCTGTGCTATTAAAAGCAAATAATTATATTTTAATTTAAATAGTAAGGAAAGGTGATTAAAAATATCGGGTGAATTTACTCGAATTAGAAGAGAATCTACAGATTGGGATATTTGGCTAGGAATTGCTTATGTTATTCTTGGAATAATAGACGTCATCTTTATCGTAATTGGAATCATATATAATCTCCTACTATATCAAATCTTATCATATGTTTTCACTATTGTAATTTCTATACTTGTCTATCTTTTCCTTTCAGGAAGAATTTCTTTTAAAAATAAATCTACAGATTACAACCTATTAACAAAGCAACAAATTTACAGCTATTTAAAGACAAATGCTACAACGACCGATACCGCAGAAATGATATTGATTAATCTAAAGGAAAATATACGTGATAAGGCATTTAAAAGGTTTATAAACAAGCATTATCATGACATCCTGACAGAAATGCTCATAGATCACCAAATTGAAACTACTCAAAAAAATGGACAAAAATTTTATGTGTTTCCAAGTGCATAACTAATTTTTCTTTTTTTTCTATCGTGATATATCAACTTTCAAGGAAGCTTTCAGAACCCATAGCGTTTTATAAATTAATAAAAAAAATGCTGATTGATTTTAAATATAAAAAAAATCGATATTGAATCTTTTTTCAGCCTCTTGCTCGCCACTATGAACGGGATTGGGTTCAAGGGTGGTATTAAAACCCTGGAGTTTTTACAGATTACTATTCGATATATAAAGGTATTGAAGATTGTGATCAGCAATGATTATATTAATAAATTAAATCATTCCACTTTTTTTTTATTAATTCGCGAAACGGTTAGAGAATAAATAGCGAAATCAGGACCTATCAAAAAATGATTAGTTCTATGTCGGGCTGTGTGTCCCTTGGCCATCAATAATGGTCCAATTGAAAGCATCTACAATATATTGCCTTGCATCTGCCGCTTGACCTGGCGAAGTACATATTGAATTCCCTGCATGAAAAATCACATAATTATATAAAATTAAATTCGACCATCCAATTAGTAAGCTGTTATAATTGTCTAATGATAAAGTAACATCTAAGAACATATCAATCATATCTCTAACATTTGATATATCCCAATTGCCTAAATCTTGGTCGAAATTATTAGCTTGGTAAAACATATAATTCATATTTGTAACGCTAGATACATCCCAACCACTAATATTTTGATTGAAAATGGTATAGTAAAACATAGAGTTCATATGAGTGACACTTGATACATCCCAATTGCCAATATCTTGGTTGAAAGAATCAGTTCCAGAAAACATACCTCTCATGTCAGTAACACTTGATACATTCCAGTTGCCAATATTTTGATTGAAGTTAACAGCTCCAAGAAACATATAGCTCATATCTGTAACGCTAGACAGATCCCACCCATCAATAGCTACATTAAAGATACTTCCTGCAAACATATGTTTCATGTCTGTAACGCTTGATACATCCCAGTTGCCAATATCTTGATTAAAACTAAATGTATGGACAAACATACCTCCCATGTCAGTAACACTTGATACATCCCAGTTGCCAATATCTTGATTAAAACTATTTGCCCATGTAAACATACCTCCCATGTCAGTAACACTTGATACATCCCAGTTACCTATATCTTGGTTGAAGGAATCAGCTCCAGAAAACATACATCTCATATTTGTAACTCGTGACACATTCCAAGCACTAATGTTTTGATTGAAATAGATAACATGGGAAAACATGAAACTCATATCTGTAACACTTGATACATCCCAACCACTGATATCTTGATTGAAAATTGTAGTATAGAAAAACATATGGTTCATATCTGTGACACTTGAGACATCCCAATTGCCTATATCTCGGTCGAAATTATTAAATTGGTAAAACATATAACTCATGTCTATAACGCTTGAGACATCCCATTTGCCAATATTTAGTATCTTATCAATTGATTTACATTCTCTAAAAGTACTATATAAATTAGTTGTTCCTGTTAAATTTAACATATCAGTAGCCGTAATTCTAAGATTAATACAACCATAAAAATTACCTCCCAAATTCCCTAAA
>JAEOTW010000190.1 GCA_016839655.1 Promethearchaeota archaeon
TATTTGATCAGTATAACTAATATATTCACTAGTATCATTGATGTATTTACTAACCATTGCTGCTGCAATAGTAATTCCAACTTCATTACCAATTCTCTCAACCATTACCTTTACATCTTCACCCGAGGCTTTACATTTATCCTTGAATTTATCCGAATTAATCAAATATTCTGCTTCTAAAGCTATCTTCTCAACATCCGAATATGGAGCATAACCGACACCAAAACTTGTATCATTAGCGAGTGGAATTTCTTCAGTATGGTGGGATTCATCAAATACTCCCGTCAAATCTATTGATCCCGGTCGAACAGCGTAATCAAATTGGATGTCTTTATTTAAATCAAGGTTTCTAAAAATTTCAGAAAGTTCTTTACGCTGAGTCTCTATACAAATCGTTGGAATAGGAATATATTCAAGTTTGCTTGTACCATCACCGCATTCTGTAAGAATTTGATTTATGGCTCTCCCAACTATCAAAAAATATTGTGGTTGAATAATTAGACCTCCTCCATATTCTGGTTTGGCAGTCCCCCCAACGAGAGCCGCTTTATCGACATTATGGTGATAAACGCGATTAAAATTCTCAAGATAATAAACACATAAAGCTCTTGAGCAAGCATCAGCAACAGCATCGCAAACAGTATCAGGGTGCCCAATTCCTTTCCTTTCACAAAGTTCTGGGAATTCACTTTTTTCAATTGGTAAAAAGTTAGCACGAGTAATTTTTAACATTTCATTTAACCAACTTCTCAATTATATAAATAGTTCTTTTAAATATATTTTAAAATTAATTATCAGTTAAATTCCTTATTAAATGAAAAATATAGTCAATATTTTATCTATAAGATTAAAAATTAATAACTTATATAAATATTCTACAATTCTAATATGCATAAGAAGCATATAATAGATAGTTATTTATTATGGAATTTTTACCCTCTCTAAGTGATATTAAGCGTTTACGTAAAAAACTAAGTATTAGCCAAAAAGAACTAGGAGATGAGTTGAACATTCCACAATCAACTATTTCTAGAATAGAAAATGGGACAATAGATCCTCCATATTCCAAATTAAAAAGAATATTTGAATATCTTGAAATTCAGCGTAGGGCACGAGAAAAATCCAAAAAGCACGCTGGAGATATCATGATAGAGGAAATTATATCTATCAAATCTAATTCGACCATAAAAAATGCAATAGATTTAATGAATAAATATGGAATCTCGCAATTACCTATTATTGAAAATAATCAGAATTTAGGAAGCATAACCTCCAAAAAAATACAAAAATATATTACAGACAATCCAGAAGTTATCAATATTGACGTTTCACTTATAATTGAATTGCCATTTCCAGAAATTGATAAAAATTGGGCTGTAAAAGATATTTCTAATTTACTCTTGAAGTATCCCGCCGTTTTGGTTAAAGAAAAGAATAATTATATTGGAATTATCACTGATTCTGATCTTCTTAGATTGTCTAGCAAAAAATAAGTAAAGCCTATAAATTTCCATTTGAGGGTACTTAATTTAGAAAAGAATAATTTTTTAATACAATATTGTTTTTTAAAGATTAGCTTTGACGATTGAAAAGATAATTCAAAGGATTAATGGTTTATTAAAAAAAGCTAATTACGAAACATTAGCACTGGGTAATTTTGCTACAACAAAAAGCAAATTCTGTTTTGATCTTTTGGTTAGAAAGGATGATTTAGTATTTAGTGTTAAAATTTTTCCCAATATCGATAATTTAAATCAAGATGTAATTCGTGATATTAAATCTCTGTCGTTAATCCTCAAATCAAAACCTCTATTAATTGGAGTAAGAAATCGGTATCAAAAATTAGAAGATAATACAATTTATGTAAGAGAAGGTTTACCCTTCATAACTCTTAACACATTTGAGAATATTCTCAATGATAATTACCCCCATATCTTAGCAAGAAGAGGAGGTGGAGTAGTATTTTTAGATGGCACATTAATGAAAACTTTGAGAGAAAAACATTCAATAACAAGAAAGGAATTATCTGAAATCTTAGGTGTCACAAAACGAACTATTTGTTCATATGAAAACGAATCTATGAGACCTTCTGAGAAAATTGCTAAAAAAATATTGGATATCTTGGATAACAATGCCTTATGTAAAAAAATCAATGTTTTTGGATGGAGTATTAGTAATAACATAGAAGAAAATGAAATATATGAAGAAAAGGAATTAAGTAATTTTGAATCCCATGTTCAAGATATAGTAAAAGATATTGGACTTTCTTCTTATTGGTATAAGAAAGGATCAGTTCCATTCAAATTATCATTATACTCTCACTCTGATAAAATGAAAATAGATGGATTTTATCCTCTTTTTTCAGGTATAACAGAAGATCAAGGTAAAATTAAAGAAATGAGCTTTCAATGCCTGAAAATGTTCACAGATTTATTCCATAAAACTTCGCTCTTCATTATAGATAATGATATTAAAATTCCTGAGCCATTTAAGAAAATAAAGATTCCTATTGTTAAAATTAAAAACCTAGAAGAAGTAGATAACGAGGAAGAATTCATTGAACTCATTCAAGATTCATGAAGATAAATCAGAACTAATATGTGGGATAGACGAGGCTGGTAGAATCTAATTCTTTTCGAATTATATGTTAAAAGGCTCTGTCTTAGGCCCTATGGTTATATGTGGAATTTGCTTCCAAAAATCAAAAATTGACCTGTTATCAGAAATAGGTGTAAAAGACTCTAAAAAATTATCACCAAAAAGAAGGAGTGAATTAGCAAATCTCCTACAAAATAACTGTTTCTCATTTAAAATCATAATTATTAGTCCTCAGGAAATTGATGAGAGAGAAAGTAAAAAAATTACACTGAATCGCCTTGAAGAACTAAAAATGGCAGAAATCATCAATGTACTGAAACCAGATGTAGTTTATATAGATGCTGCTGATGTTAATGAAACGAGATTTGGAGTCTCTATAAAAAAATTATTGATATATACTCCCAAAAAAATCATTTCAAAACATAAGGCTGATGATCTTTATCCAATAGTATCAGCAGGATCTATAATGGCCAAATTTAAAAGAGATGATGTAATTGAAGAGCTTCATAAAAAATATGGAAATTTTGGCTCAGGATACCCTTCTGATGTAAGAACAACTCAATTTCTCAAAGATTTTGTAAAAAAGAACAAAAAAGCGCCTAAAATCGCAAGAAAATCCTGGGACACTACTAAAAGAATAATAAATGAAGAGATTTCCTCAAAAAAAATAACCGATTTTCTTAATTAATCACTTTTTTTGACAATTAAAACAATATGATTAGCAGCATATTTATGAATATTAAAACTCTCCAAAATCTTATATCCTGCTTTTTCAAGTGTCTTTTTCTCTTGTGAATAAGTAATATCAGATTTTTGAATACTATCAATTGACTGCGATTTTATAGCAAGTATTAAAATTCCCTCATTCTTTAAATAATAATTGCAATTTTTAATCGCAATCTCAGCTTGTCGTGGTTGTGCAACATCTTGGTATATCAAATCCACTTGAGTAAATATGTTTTTAGCATAACTTTCTGGAAAACGAGCATCCCCCAATATCGGCACAACATTTGCTCTAGTTGAGATATTTTGGATTAATTGCCTTATACTTCTTTCAGCAAACTCTACTCCATATATTATTCCAAAATTTAATATATCGGAAAGATAAGACAGAGTGGTACCAGAAGATGCTCCTAAATACAGACATTTCAAATTTTCTGATAAAAAATTGGTGATAGGATTCTCTAAGATCAATGCTGCTAATTTACTTCTATATGGATCCCATTCTCGATATTCCAAATTCTTATAATCAATTAATTTCTCTCCATATATTCTTTTACCTAAGTCAAGGTTTTTGGTATAGAGTTTTAATCTATCTTGAGGCCCTGAAATAAAAACATTGTAAAATTTGGGGTGGGTTCTAATCTCAATTTTCGACATTATTTAATCATTTTATGATATTATCTTTTTCTTGTTGACTTTTTTTTCTTACTCTTTACAATTGGCGCTTTTTTAGGAGGATTTGGATATTTAGATTCAATTTCTTTAATTTTTTCTTCAATTCCCTTCAGTAATTTATCACCTAAAAATTCACCATTAAAATAGTCTATTTTAGCTGCAACACCAATTTTCCCTGCGACAACCCTAGCAATCTTACCTCTAATCCATGGCTTTGCCGATCTGATGTGATTCCATTGAAATATTAAACCATGCTTCGGTCTTTTTTCACCGGTTTTAAGAAAACGATATAAAGCTTTTTCAGCACCTAATAGTTGAATTCTCGATGCTGGCATATAAGCTAACTTCTGTAAACTACCTGCTTTCGCTATAAGTTTTGCCCCAATCAAAGAACCGATTAAAGAGTTAATGTTAGGAGCAAAATTTTCTAGTATATCTTCCAAATAATTTTCTAAATCTGAGCGATAATTATCTAATGAAATAATTTGAACTGCATAGTTTTGTATCATGGTGAGATCAAAACTTGCTCCCATTGATTCCAAAGCATATTTCTCTAAAGCTTTAATTTTCCTATCTTTTATTGCTACATTATTTTTAATGTTTTCAAAAGTAAAATTTTCTCTGGATCCTAAATTTGTAATTAAATTTGCTAAGATGATATTATCTTCAATAATTTTATCAGTAAGTTCAGGAAAATGTAATCCATACCATTCTCTAAGATGGCTTGAAAAAAGACTGATGGATTTTTTAATCACATCCAGGACTGTAATTATTTGAGTAATAATATTATCTGAATGTCCACTTGCATCACTAACTTTTTTTCTTGTCAGTTTTTCGCTTATCACTTTGTATTGAGAAAGAATTTCTTCACTTGTTTTATTAATTCCAACTTTTTTTAATTGATTTTCTAGACTTAGACGAAAAGTCTTAAGCTCTAATGATTTACTCTCAAAAATAGTTTTGTAGCCTAATTTTTCTGAGATAAGTGATTCTATTTTCATATTATCAAATATTAATTCATCAAAACCAGCATTTTTCAAATCTAATAAAAAGTCCTCAAATATTTTTTGAATAACATTATTATCTAACGCGTTATAAAATTCAACTAAGTTCTCATAATTGTCGTCAAAATCAATGAAATTTAAGATGTTTCCAGACTCATCAAGCGCAAAAATTCCAATTAAAGTATCTGCTATGTAAGACTTCATTTTAATTAGACAATTTATACTTATTTTTCCTTCATTAATAATTATTATAAAACTATAATCATTATTGTCTTTTAAAAAATGCTAGAAGTAAATCTTTCTGGTTTAAAATTAAAATCTCCTATTATCTTAGCATCAGGTATTTTAGGGGTTTCTTTTTCTTCGATGAAAAGAGTTATTGATGCTGGAGCAGGTGCGGTTACCACGAAATCTATCGGACCAAAACCAAGAAAGGGATATAAAAATCCATCTATAATTGAGATATCACCTGGTACTTTTATGAATAGCGTTGGACTTGGTAATCCTGGTATTAAAGAATTTGTTCATGAAATAAAAGAGATAAAAAAACACAAAATTCCACTAATCGTAAGTGTTTTTGGAGATACTAATGAAACTTATCTAGATGTGGCAGTAAAAGCACAAGATGCTGGGGCAGATGCAATTGAGATCAATATTTCTTGTCCCCATGCTGAAGTTTCTTCAATAGGAATTGATGCTCGATTAACCTATGAAATTGTGACATTTCTAAAAAAAAAACTTAAGGTACCTCTATTTGTAAAATTGAATCCTAATGTAACAGATATTATTGAAATAGCTATAGCAACTCAAAATGGAGGTGCTGATGGAGTGGTGGCAATAAATACTCTATCAGCATTGAAGATAGATGTTAATACTAAAAGACCTATATTATCTCATGGAAGTGGTGGTCTTTCCGGGAAAGCAATTCATCCTATAGCTATAAAAAAGGTATTTGATCTATATAAAGTCTTAAAAATCCCAATTATTGGATGTGGAGGGATTAACTCATGGCAAGATGTGATAGAATTCTTTCTAGCGGGAGCTTCAGCAGTACAAATCGGTACAGCATTATATAAAACAACTGAAATTATCACTGAAATTAATCATGGAGTCTCTCAATACTTAAAAAATAATGATTATCCATCGATTAATGATTTGAAAGGACTATCTCATCAATTTAAAACTCAAGAGGTACCTGATTTTGACTGAAAATACAATTAATACAGTGAAAATTCAGAAAATTGTAAATGAATGTATAGATGTTAAAACTTTCTACTTCAACATGAAAATGGATAATAATCAAGAGGATATTGATCCGAAACCAGGACAATTTGTTATGATATGGGTACCTGGAGTGGATGAAATTCCAATGTCTATTTCTGGGGGTGATAATGATGGTAATTGGGCGATTACTGTAAAGGACATTGGAGAATGCACAAATTCTTTGTGTAATTTAAATATTGGAGATTATATTGGAGTAAGAGGTCCTTTAGGTAATCATTTTAAACTTCCAACAAATGACTCAAAAAAAGTTTTCTTAATTGGAGGAGGAATAGGTATGGCTCCTCTAAAATTTTTATCAACACAACTCACAAATAACAAAATAAAACACACGATTATCGAAGGGGTAAGGATTAAGGACGAGTTAATTTTTAAAGATGTTTTTCTAGAATTAGCAACTGAAGTATATTATTGTACTGACGATGGAAGTTATGGAATTAAAGGAGTTTCTTCTGATATATTTAAAGAAATGTTAGAAGACTTTAGTAAAACAGATCTATCAAGTATTATTGTTTATGCATGTGGTCCCGAAAAAATGCTTTACAAATTATTTCAAATTTGCCAAGAAAATAAAATTGAGTTTTATGCGAGTCTTGAAAGAATAATGAGGTGTGGGTGCGGATTGTGTGGATTATGCACATTAGATCCATTAGGCCTTTTGGTGTGTAAGGATGGACCTATATTCAGCTCAGAAGAACTAAAAAAAATAGAAGATTTTGGGAAATTTCAGAGAGATTTCTGCGGTAAAAAGATACCTTTAAAGTGATTTCTGAGTTTCTTTTACACCTTGTCGAAGTCCTAGCAAATATAAAGCGGGGCTACTACCAAATTTAGTTATAGTTAAAATATTAAGAAGTATGTCCATATATATGTACGGCTTTTCTGCACTATCATCATTTTTTAGAATCTCATCTAATTTTGTATGAAATTCTAAGCTTAAAGCCTTAATCCTCTCGTATTGGTTCTCAGATATAAAGTGATAATGTATCAAGTTGTTCTCCAGTGCCTCCATAAACACATTAATTATATCAATCATCGGTAAATCTTCCATTGCCACAGATGTTAAGAGGTGGCTCTCTGTAGCTTCTAAATAACTATTTATATAGTCTGAGATCATCTTGAGTTTCTTATATTCATAGGAGAATTTAGGTATATTTGACAGAAGGGGTTCCCAATTATTATCTTCTATTGCTTTTTGTAAGTCAAATTCCTTTTTTTCCATTAACAAATCAAAATTTTTACTGAGTTTATAATATTTTCTCTTGATGTTGCCTGGCTGTACCTCATCCTCTTTTGAGTAAGATTCAATTAGTCCCAATTGAACTAAGTCTCTTGTGCGACGAGAAAGCTGTGCCTTACTTTTACCTGTATGATAAGACATTTCTTTTAGGCTTAATTCCTTATAGATTTTCAATAGAATGAATATTCTCATGTATAAATCATTTCGAAAAACATCTACAATGTGCCTTTTTGGATGTACTCTTTTAATTATTTTCACAAAATTATTAAAAAGAGCTCCTATTTCTTCTTCATTTTCAGAGGTTATTTCTATTGCTCCGATTAGATTTCTTTCGGAAGCTAACTTATTAGCATGTTCGATAGAAATCTCCCTCTCATCTTGAAGATCTGCTTTAGTTCCAACCATTAGAATCGGAATACTCACATTTTTTTTGGTTTTTTTAAATAATTTTAGCCACCAATCTAAATCTACTAGACTAGATTTATCAGTTATATCATAAACGAATATCGCCCCCGCAACACCTACAGTAAAAGGTTCAAAATAAGGTCTTGGTTTTTTTAACTTTCCTTCACTTTTTGTTTTTTTAATTTTCAGATCCTTAAATTTTTCTGCTCCTGTAAGTTCCCAAACATGAAATACTAAGTCTATATCATCTACTTTTAACGTGTCCTGATAGAAGGTTACTCCTAAAGTTAATTTTGGGGGGACACCTAAACTTTCATTATCCGCTTCTCTAAAATATTTACTTAATAACGTGGATTTTCCCACTCCACTTTCTCCAAAAACACATACTTTATAGATTTGTGGTTTTTTCATTTTTTTACTACCATTTAAATTTTTTTATTATCATAATAAATGTAACGTTGCATATATATGAATATTACGCAACGCTGGAGATCATCCCAACTCATTATAAAATCCATTTTAAAAATATCATAAAAAAATATAGATTATACACGAACAATTATGTTAATTGGCATAAATACAAATAAAAAAAATTGATGTCAAATTGCCTAGAATTGGTTTAGAGCATTTAAATCACAAAATATTAACTTAATGTAAAAATATATTATTTGTTAATATAACCTATTTAGAGAAAATCACAAAATTTTCTACCTTATTTCATAATGGATTCTTTGGATACTGACAATCAAGAAAAAATTAAACTAATTTCTAGAGAGATAATAGATTACTTAATCAACAATCCAAAAACAAATCGTAAAAAAATTACAAATATTAAAGGTAGAATTGGGAAAAAATACAAATTTAATAAAGTTATAAAAAATGCAACAATCCTGAACTACGCAACAGAAGAAGAAAAAGAGATAATAACTCAAATCCTTAAAAGGAGAAAAACTAGAACTTTATCTGGGGTTTCAGTCATAGCTATTATGACTAAACCACTTCCATGTCCTGGAACATGTATTTATTGTCCTGGACAAGAATCTCAACCAGGAGATAAAGTAGCTCAAAGTTATACAGGTCGTGAACCCGCTGCTATGAGATCTATCTATAATGATTACGATCCATACTTACAAGTTCAAAGCAGAATTAGAGATTTAGAAGCGATAGGACATACAGTTGATAAAATTGAATTAATTGTTATGGGAGGTACCTTTCTTTCTACTGATTTAAATTATCAACAAAATTTTGTCAAAGGGGCTTTAGAAGGAATAATAGGTCAAAGAGTGAAAACATTAGAAGAAGCTAAGAAACTTGCTGAAAGTTCTAAAAAACGTCTTATAGGCCTCACTATAGAAACAAGACCAGATTATTGTAAAGAAAAAGAAGTAGACCAAATGTTGAATTATGGAACTACCCGTGTCGAGATTGGGATACAAACGGTCTACGATGAAATATTTGAACTTGTAAAAAGAGGACACACCACATTAGATAGCACAGAAGCTATAAGAATCGCTAAGGATGCAGGATTAAAAATAAATGCACATATTATGCCTAATCTCCCTGGATCTGACTACTCAAAAGACTTAGAACTTTTTAATGAGTTATATAGCAACTCAGATTATCGTCCTGATATGTTAAAAATTTATCCAACGCTAGTAATTAACGGTACTGAATTATATAATTGGTGGAAAAAGGGAAATTACACACCTTATACCGATAAAGAATTGATAGAGTTAATAGCGAAGGTTAAAATGAATCTTCCTCCTTTTGTTAGAATTCAGAGAATTATGCGAGACATTCCTGCTACTTTAATTGAAGCAGGATGTAAAAATAGCAACTTAAGGCAATTAGTCCAAGAAAAATTAAGGGAGATAAATGAAACCTGTAAATGTATAAGGTGTAGGGAATTTGGATTAAGTAAAAGTAAAATTGATCTCAACAAGATTGCATTAGAGCATATTAAACTCTATCGATTTGATTACGACGCCTCTCAAGGAAAAGAAATATTTTTGTCCTATGAGAATAAGCAAGATGGTTATTTAATTGGATACCTACGGTTAAGAAAACCTTCTGAATTTGCTCATAGATCGGAATTAAATGATGGAAAAACAATGATAGTAAGAGAAATTAAAGTTGTCGGTGAACTTGTCCCAAAGGATTTGAAACCAAATCTTCTTACTCAAATTCAACATAGAGGTTATGGGAGACTTCTAATGAGCAATGCAGAAAAAATTTCCATCAATGAATATGATGCGAAAAAACTTGCTGTTATAAGTGGTATTGGAGCAAAATCATATTTCTATGAAATGGGATATAAACCAGATGGGGTATATGTTTCTAAAATACTCTAATCATGAAAGGGTCTTCTTGGTTAAGTTATACATTCAAATAAAAAAGATCGTTCAAATATCTTTCTTTAAATTAAAAAACTTTTTCTTTTTTATACATTTTTATATATTATATTTTACTATATATTGGACAAAAACGGTTGAGACTGCATAAAAATGCCCACACAAAAACCTTTATCAAAAAAAAAAATTACACAACAAACAATTTCCATTACTCCAGATCTAAAAGAAAGAATTGAAAACTATGTTTTAGAAAATCATGAAAAACATCCAGATGATAAGAGATTCAAAAGCGTTTCTGCTTTTTATAATAATGTATTACAAAAAACCCTAGAATGTTTTAAAAAAGGAAAGAGTTTGGAAGATTTTGAAAATTATGTAGATGCTGAATTCAGGAATTTTTTTGATAGAATAACTTTTAAGGCCACAATTCCTTATTACGAGGAAGCGATTAAAACAAATAAATATACAAACCCTACACTCGAGAAATTACCAGCTTTTTTCTTAACAATTAGACGATTTTATATGAAAATGATGGAATCTCGAGAGATCGTTGATATTCAAAACACAATTGGTCGAATTAAAAATTATTTAGTTTCTAACAATTTAACCAAAGAATTTAAAATAGATCTTTTCACAGGAAAAAGTCGTACAGATTTAACAGGGATTTTTGAATATGCTGGTATTTATAAAAATTTAAGTTATGATACTTGTAAATACACATCTGCCTTTTTTGGGATATTAGGAATAAAAATAAATAATATTGTATATTCAGTAAAAGATGGTTATTATAGGTTTGATTTAAAAGCGACAGATTTGTTTTTTCGAGATGATCTTGCGAAAGTTGAAAGAATTAAGTTAATGAGTGAAAATATTTCTCATTTTATAAATTACAGTAATATACTCGACGATAAGGATTTTTATTTATGGATGAAATTAGCTGAAGATAAGAATGTGATTATTTCCTTCAATAATGAAGAAACTCAAAACAAGTGGATTGCTTTAATTGAGAACGAACTAAATAAATTTTCTGATAAGGATGATAATAGACTTGAAATCTTAAAGTTATTTGAAAAATTACACTGGATTGATATCGAAAATGAAGATGACTTAGCTTTTAGTATAAGATTGTCAAATTCGAGATACCCAGCTGAAAGAGACTATTTAATAAAGATTCTTTCAAAAAATTCACAGATAATGCATGAAAATGGAACCTATTATTTAAAAGACCTGAACTAGTCAGAGTCTTTAGTTAAGGCTTTAAGATATTTAATAAAAAAAAAGGTGGATTTCGTCCCCCTGATTCCTACCGTTTTCTCCCTTTTTTACCTTTATGGCAAGGGCCTCCTGTCATCCCCTTGATTTTTATCCCTACAAATTACCCATAAATTACTTCTTTTTCTTTATTTAAAAAACCTACTATTAAAAAATGGCTCCAGAGATCTCTGATCTAAAAATTGTTCCTTTAAAGAATTCAGATAATTAGAGCAATAACTCATAATTCAATAAACTTGTATCTCCAAAAAGTCTATATAATTAAAATAATTGTTCTCTGATGAGATAAAGCTCACAGAATTGACCTATAAACCTAACAAAAACTTTAATTACCAAAGATTTTTAGACGTAATATGACAGAAAAAAAATATCTCTCAAATAAGAAAACAGCCCAACAAACGATTTCAATATCCCCTGCTCTCAAGGAATGGATAAAAAGACATGTTAATGTAAATCACAGGAAGATCCCTAATGATGAGCGTTATAAGAGCATAAGCTCTTTTATAACTTACATATTAGAAAATGTCATGAAACTTTTTAAAGAAGGAAAAACAATTGAAGATTTTAAGCGAGTAGAAGATCAAGTTTATAAGGATTTTTTTGATAAATTTACATTTAAAGCTACAATTCCCCTTTATGATATGGTATCAGAAAGTAATAGATATACTCGAATTTCCTTTGATTTTATTACAAGATTCCTTATGGCTGTTTACCATTTTTATAAAAAAATTTATTTAAAGGAAAAGAGTCCTGATGGTTGGATACAAATATTTGAACGTTTTAGACATCGAACATATCCTTCCAATATCACAAAAGAACTCAAAATTGAGGTTCTTCCTGAAAGAGATCAAAAGTATGCAAAAGGTTATTTAGAATTTGTAGGCAAACAGAGAAATTTACATTTTGAAAATTGCAAATTTTTTGCAGGTATTTGTGGTATATTAGGTCTAAGGGTCACTGATTTTCATTATTCTTCTAAAGATTTTTATGGGAGACTTGATTTAATAGAGACTCCCCTTGCATTCCGAGAGGAATTAGCTAAAAAAGAAAGAATAAAACTCTTAGAAGAAAACGTTAAATTTGTTATAAACTATAATAGATTGCTTACTGATAAAGATAAGTTTTTATGGATGGATTTAGCAGAAGATAATGACATATATATATGTTTTAAGAGTAAAAAAGCTTTTAATAAATGGATTGGAGCCATTGAGAAAGATATACGGAAATTTGGTCCACAAGAAGATTTTCTTAATAAAATAATACACTTCTTTAATAAACTTCACTGGATTAGAATTGAAAATATTAAAGAATATTCTTTTCGGATTGATCAGTCTCTCGAAAATAATAATAGACAAAAACAGTATTTATTAGATTATCTTTCAAAATTTTCAGAAATTACCCAAACTGATGAAATTTATCAATTGAAATAGTCTTTTTTTTTCCTTCAATTAATTTTATTGGCTTTAAATTGATAATGGAAATGAATTTCTTTCCAGAATGGTTGTTAAATATTTAAAATATCCCAAACCTTTTTTGAAAATAATTATAAGATTTATTATTTCATAATTTTAATATTGACTATCATGGAAGAATTTGACTATGAAAAATTAGGTCTAAAGTGTGGGTTAGAGATCCACCAACAACTTGATACAAAGAAAAAGCTATTCTGTAGGTGCCCTGCCAAATTACAAGGGACACGTGAACCAGACTTTACTATTAAAAGAGCAATGCGTCCCGTTCTAGGAGAATTGGGTGTTTATGATAAAGCTATGCTCACAGAATACGAAAAGGGAATGGGGATAGTATATGAGGGTTTTAATGATGTTGTATGTACATATGAGCTAGATGATACTCCTCCTTTTTCCTGTAATTCAGAAGCAAGAATGGTTGCTTTACAAATTGCTATGCTTTTAAATGCAAATGTAATTGAAGAAATGCATGTTTGTAGAAAAAATTATTTAGATGGCAGTGTTCCAAGTGGTTTTCAAAGAACTATGATTTTAGGTACAGATGGTTATATTAATTTAGAAAGTGGTAAAAAAATACGAATAGAAATCTTAAGCTTAGAGGAAGAGGCTGCAAGAAAAATAAAAACGGAAAAAAAGATGAATTTTTTTCGTTTAGATCGATTAGGAATTCCTTTAATAGAGGTAACAACAAAACCAGATATAAACACACCTGACGAATGTCGTGAATGTGCTGAAAGAATAGGATTATTGTTATGGTCAACAAACGTTAAGAAAGTTCTTGGTTCAATAAGGCAAGATGTAAACGTAAGCATCGAAGCAGGAACTAGAATTGAAATAAAGGGTGTACAAAAATTAGGATGGATCCCAGTTTTAATTAATCATGAAATTTCACGTCAATTACATCTTATTGAATTAAAAGAAGAACTCGAGAAAAGAAATCTAAACGAAAAAGATATCCCGAATAAACCGGTTGATTTAACTGAATTCTTTACAAAAACCAAATCTAATTTTATTGCTAAAGGTATTAAATCAGGAAAAAAACTTTTTGGAATTACATTCAAAGGATTTAAAGCCCTTTTTGGAAAAGAGTTAATGGAAGATTATAGATTTGGCACGGAAGTAAGTAGTAAAGTAAAAATAATCTCAGGATTACAAGGGATAATCCATTCAGATGAAGATCTTAGTAAATATAATTTAACTGATGAAGATCTCAAGATTTTAACAGAAAAATTAAACTCGAGTGAACAAGATTGTTTTTTATTAGTATTAGGATCTAATAAAGAAGTTAATAAAGCCATGAAAGTCATCATTAACCGAGTTAAATTTGCATTTAGAGGTGTACCTCCTGAAACAAGAAAAGCACTTGAAAATGGTAATACTGAATTTTTGAGAGAACTTCATGGAGGAGCAAGATTATATCCAGATACAGATTCAGAAGCAATTTTTAATTTGAGTGAAGAGATCGACTCAATCAAAAAATCACTTCCACAATATCCATGGGAGACTATCAAAAATTATTCAAAAAAATATAAAACTGAAGAGAGAATAATAAAAGACCTCATTTTTACAGGAAAACTGAATTTATTTGATAAATTGATAGAATTATATTCTGATAATCCTTCCTTAATTTTTACAACCCTTCTAGAAACTACAACTGCTTTACGTAGAGAAGGAAAAAATATGGAGAATATAGCTGACAATGATTTTTATGAAATTTTTAATTTACTAAAGAAAGGGAAAATTAGCAAGGAAGCTATCGAAGATATATTAAAACTTAAAGCTGATTCTCCAGATCTTTCTATAGAGCAGATCCTAAAGAATCTAAAAATAGAAAGCATTTCCGTCGAAGATCTTAAAAAAATTATTAGGGAAATTATTAAGAAAAACTTAAAATTGATAAAGGAAAAGGAAATGAGAGCAAAAGGACCGCTTATGGGAGAAGTTATGAAAAAAGTTAGGGGAAAAATTGATGGAGCAGTAGTATCAAAAGAATTAGCAAATTCAATAAAAGAAACTCTAAAGGAGATGAAATAAGTGAGTGAAAAATTTAAAGGATATAGAGGAGAAGGTAAAAAACTTCTTGAAAAGAATAATTTAGAAATATGGGATATTGTGCAAATCACAACTGCAAAAACTCAATATGAAGGGATTATTTTGCCTAGAATTGAACATTCTGACCCAAACTATATTAATATTAAATTGGAGAATAACTATAATATCGGTGTTAAGGTTTCTGAAATTAAGGAAATTAAGAAGATTGGAAAACGAGAAGCATCCTATAAGATACCAGAAAAGGAATTTCCATATAATAAAGAATTACCAAATGTAAAATTATTAGGAACTGGTGGAACTATAGCATCAAGATTGGATTATACTACAGGAGCTGTGATTCCATCCTTCACACCAGGCGAATTATATAGCGCTGTTCCGGAATTGGCAGAAATTTGTAATCTTGAATGCGAAATTGTATTTGAAATTCTTTCTGAAAACATGAAACCCGAGTATTGGCAACAACTAGCGGAAAAAGTTAAAGAAGCAGCGAATTCTGGAACCAATGGGGTTATGATTAGCCATGGAACGGATACAATGTCATTTACCAGTGCGGCTCTCTCATTTATGTTAAGGGATCTTTCAATCCCTGTTGTCCTCGTTGGCAGCCAAAGGAGCTCAGATCGACCTTCCTCTGATGCTGCCTTAAATTTGATGAATGCTGCAGTCGTAGCAAATTCAGATATAGCTGAAGTTTTAGTATGTATGCTTGGATCGGCTTCTCATGATTATGGATTAATCCATAGAGGTACATTGGTGAGAAAAATGCATTCCTCGGTGAGACATACTTTTAGAACAATTAATAGTATACCACTTGGTATGGTTCAAAATAGGAAAATCAAAATGTTCACCAAAGAATATAACAAAAAATCAGAAGTCGAAACTAAAACTCTTACAAATTTCGAAGAAAAAATTGCACTTATATATTCATATCCCAGCACTAATAGTGAACAAATTAATTTTTATATTGATAAGGGTTATAAAGGAATAGTTTTAGCCGGAACGGGATTAGGACATGTATCTACTACAATATATGATTCAATAGAAAGAGCCATTCAAGAAAGTTTAACCATCATCATGACCACACAAACACTCCATGGGTTTGTAGGAATGAATGTGTACTCTACTGGGAGAGAATTACTTAACATGGGAGTCATTCCTGGGAAAAATCTTTTACCAGAAGTTGCTTATGTAAAACTAGGTTGGGTACTAGGACAGACATCGAATCCTGAAGAAATCAAAACCTTACTTCTAGAAAATATTGCGGGTGAGTTTTTAGAACGTGAAATTCCTATAGCTTTCAATTACAATATTGATGATTTATTAAAAAACAGTAAGCTTTAAGTTTCCTAGATTGCGTCTTATGTAAAACACTTAATTTTTCAATATTTTTTTAATTTACAACTAAAATGAAAAAAAATTTATAGTTTGTATAATTTAAGTTTATATCCATAGAATATCGTGAAGCAAATGGGAAAACGAATTTTAGCTCAAAGAAAAGGTAGAGGCGTCCTTGGGTTTAGATCCCCTAGTCATAGACATATAGGTGCTGTCAAGTACCGTTCATTCAAAAAAAATGAGAAATTATTTAAATTTAAAGTTCTGGATCTAATCCATTCTCCAGGAAGAGGCGCCCCAGTTGCACGTATTCAATATGAAGATACAAAAGAAAAAGGTTTATGGCTACCTCCAGAAGGAGTTTTTGTTGGACAAGAATTTATCCAATCTAAAACCGGCTATGGACAGGTCGTCGAGGTTGGAAATGTTTTACCTCTAAGAAAAATGCCATTAGGAACCCTAGTTTATAATATTGAAGCAACACCCCAAGATGGTGGTAAGTTTGCCCGCGCGTCTGGGGTTGCGGCTATTGTAAGAAACAGGTCTGGCAATAAAGTAGAAGTTCTCTTTCGATCCAAAAAAACCAAATGGATTCACGGAAACTGCTTAGCCACTGTAGGTGTCGTTGCTGGTGGTGGAAGAACAGACAAACCCTTCTTAAAAGCAGGAAGTAAGTTCCATTATGTAAAATCTAAAGCTAAAAAATGGCCTGTGGTTCGAGGAGTCGCCATGAACGCAGTCTCACACCCATATGGCGGTGGTGCAAAGCAATCTCCTCACAAATCTACTACAACCAGCAGAAACCGTCCACCAGGTAGGAAAGTTGGACAAATAGCCGCGAGAAGAACGGGTCACCAAAATTAAAAAGATATAATTAATAATAACTTTTTAAAAAATGCTATAGATATTTAGATCCTCTTTAATTGAAGTCTATTCGTCTTATATGTAGCTTACTTAAATCCTTCATAATTTGTGGATCTTTTGTGAGAGGGTTTCGACTAATATCCAAATATTGAAAGGATTGGAGATTCATTATTTATTTATCCTTATCTGAATCACTCTTATATTCAGGATTGTTTGTACTAATTATAACAATTAGCTTAGCAGCAATTAATCCCGTGAGCTTCTGGAGTTGCTGCGATAGTAAGAAACAGGTCTAGAAATAAAGTTGAGCTCCAAAACGTAGAAGTTAAAAAGAATCTTTCTATATTTGATTCCAATTTAATTAAATTTGCAGATTTTAATATCCAAAAAATGTCAGGCTTTTCAGGTGATCAAATCTTATTCTCTAATTGTAGCATTAAGAGAATTTCAAAAAAAACTGAAGCTTCTGTTCTCGTCGAACATTCAATGCCTAATGAAACAAAGGGAAAATACCAAAAAAATATTCATGGAAAAGATTTTTCCATAGAGAAATTATGATAAAGACTTCGGATGAGAAAGAAAAAAAAAGTTAAAATTAATTATAAAACTTTAGTCTATTGCTTTTGCTGTTGGATATAAAAGAATAAAAGCGCAAGAAAAAATATTATTTGTATAGCAAAATTCAATCCACCTGCCCAGCCCGTACCATCAAGGAAAACTCCAATTATTTGAACAATTGCTCCTAATATCTGAATTAAAATGTTCAATATAATAAAGTATTCAATCTTCTCCCATTCTTTTTCCCTATATATCAAAAAGGTGACAAACGCAAAGCTTAAAAATATCACTCCTATAAACCTACCTGCTGTGGGATCCAAACTAGGCCAACTAAACCATGCAACGTAAATGTCGATGAAAAATGTAAAGAATATTCCAAATAGTATAAAAACTGCAAGTTCCACTAAAAGGGTGATTTTTAAAGCTTTTAAAATTTCAGTCATATGACATTTTTCCTCTAATATTAATTTTTTGAAAAAATCAACAAAATTGTATTTTCTATTTTATATAAATCTTTTCAATGAATTAAAAAATAAAATAGAGTTTATACATTAATTATAAAAATAAGTAAGAGATTGCGCCCCCTCAATCCTTAGTTGGTAAAAAAAGAAATGGAAAAGAAAAATCTAGCTTAATTTAGATTAACGTTGAAATTAAATGTAATATTTTGTAAAAATTCCTTATATCGAGAACGAAGAGTCACTTCAGTGACTCCAATTACTTTTGAAATGTCTTTTTGACTTACTTTATGGTTCTTCAACTTCGAAACCAAATATATCGCTCCTGCACACAACCCTTTTGGATCTTTACCGCAAATTGATGTACTCTCAATGAAGTTTTTTAGAACCTTTATTGCTTCCTTCTCAACATTAATATCTAAACCTAAATCAGCACAATAACGTGGTATAAGGGATACAGGATCAATGTGAGGTGATTTTAAGTTCAATTCTCTAACTAAGATCTTATAGCACTTTTTTACAATATTATCATTGATTGATGCTTCATCTAAGATTTCTTGAAGAGTGATAGGAACCTTCTCCTGCTTGCATACATAATACGCACATGCAGCAATCATACCGTTTATAGATCTGCCCCTTAAGAGATTCTTTTTAAAGACTTCTTTATAAAGCCGAACAGCTGATTTTTTTACTCTCTCTGGAAAATTTAAATTACCACCTATCCTCTTTAATTCAGTAATGGCAATTAACATGTTTCTCTTTTCCCAAGATAAATGAGTATTCCATTTTGCTGCCCTTCTTAAGTCAGGATTTTTAATTTTTGTTCTATCAATAATAGTACTTAATCCTATATCAGGCATCAAAATTGAAATTGGGCATCCAGTTCGTTCTTTTTTATCCTTCTCTTGCTTCGAATAAGCCCTAATACCACTGTGAGTGATGTCGACTGTCTTTTCAGATACAACCAAACCACAATGCTGACAAACAATCTCCCCTCTTTGATGGATATCGATAGTTGTTCCGCCACATTCAGGGCAGAAGCCACCAGTCTGAGGTGTAATTTCAACAACCATAAGTTTTAACCCTAATTATTAGTTTTTTTATCGTTTTTTACGACGATTAGTTTATTTGAACACACAATAAATACAAAAAAAGGCTTTTTTACAACAAATATCTTTTTTGTATATAATTATAGATCCCCTTTTAGTATTTAAATGTTTTCGTTATAACAAATCCTTTATATATGCATAATTTATTTGTGCACAAAAATGCTTTGTTAGTAGAAACTATTAACATGGTATTATAAAATATGTATAATATCTATATTATACATTATTTGTTATAAAATATAATTACGAATTCAATAAGATTCCTAAATTTGTCGGATTAATCAGATTATATATATTAATATCAATTTTTTAGAGTACAAAAAAAACCATAAAATTAACCACGAGTAATTACTACCTATTAAAAAAAATAGCTTTTATGATTAGTTTCGATTTATAGAAAATTATACATAAATTTCTTTTTTCAAATAATATTTAATATTTTTTTTACACACAAAATTCCACTTTTATAGAAATATAAAAAATACATAAAATGTTAAATAATAGTTCTTTTATTATGCTTTCAAGAAGAATTTAGCAAGAAGTCAGTGGTACAAAAATAACAGATCAAAAAAAAACTGAGGATACACAGGGTAAAAACGATTCAGAGGGGTCAACTTTGAGTAATAATGATGAATCGATTAAAAAAACAGATGAAATGATAAAGTACGAGAAGATCACAGGTCGATATGCCATTTGGCGTGGAGTTATAACTGAGGGTTTTAGAAAGTGGCAAAGAGGCGAAAAGGTTTACCAAAGAGAAAAAGAAAGAATTTCCTTATATGTATCTGACGAAACAAAACTAAAATGGTTAAATTATACAAAAAACAATGGAGATCTTACAATTTCTAAACTTATTCGAGAAGCAGTCTCACATTTTATAGAAAGTAAATCAAACGACTCTGGACATAATTTATCCAAATTAAATCCCCAGACAATTTCAAACATTTCTCACACTCTAAAAGAGCCTTTAACCTCAATAAAGGGGTATTCACAGCTACTTCTTGAGAATTATAGAGACAAACTGAATGATCAAGTTTTAGAAACTGTAAAAAATATCTTTGAACAATCTATTCTTCTTGAGAAAAAAATAATAAATATTTTAGATAATATGAAAGTAGAATCAGAATACGAAGTATTATTAATTGAAGATGATCTTGCGACTATTCGATTAATAACAAGTTATTTCGATAGTAAAGGATATAAGTGTAAAGGTGTTGTAACTGGTTCAAAAGGTTTGGAGGAACTGGGGAATACAATTCCGAAGGTCATCTTGTTAGATATTATATTACCAGACCTTAGTGGGTATGACATTTGTAAAACAATTAAATCTGATAAAGAATGGTCAAACATTCCTTTATTTTTCTTAACTGCTATTGCGGGGAGTGAAGTTGAAAAGAACTTAAAAGATACAAAAGCAGATGGGTATATATTAAAACCATTTAATTTTTCTGATTTTGAAATGATTTTTGATGTTCTCAGGAAAAACTAGGATATTTTTATAATATCTTATCTACTTTTTAAAAATTTGAACATAATCACGATAACACATAAACTTTATAATAAAAAAGATTTATAAATGGATAAAAAATTACCCATTATTGTATAATAATAATGTTTGAAATCTTATATTAAGATGAAATTTGGTATAATTTGATATTAATTTTTACAAAATAATAGATATATGATAAAAAAAAAACCAAGGGATCAAAAAATTTCAGACAAAGATAAATCAACTAAAGAAGATGAAAAAGGGAGAACTAGTAAAAAAAGACATATGACCGATAAGGAAATCGAAAATCTCGACCTTAAAAGTAAAGAAGCTAAACAATTAATGGAAGAATACGAAAAAGGAACTGATAAATATGCGATTTGGCGAGGATCTACAACAGAAGGATTTAAAAAGTGGCTAAAGGGGGAAAAAATATATGATAGAGATAAAGAAAGAATCTCTTTATATGTATCTGAAAAAACTAAACAAGATTGGCAAGATTTTAAAGAAAAAAAGGAATACTCTACTATCTCAGCGTTGATTAGAGAGAGTGTTGATTATTATATTGAACAAAAATCTGATCTTCTCAGCGATAAACTACAAAGAATGGATGAAAAAACAATTTCTAATATTTCTCATGCCTTAAAGGAACCACTCACTACAATAAAAGGTTTCAGCCAACTTCTTTTGGAAAATTACGCAGCTGAATTAAATGAAGATGTTTTACTTACAATTAAGAACATATTTGACCAAAGCTTGCTTCTTGAAAATAAAATCATTAATGTTTTAGATAATATAGCAACTGAAGAACCTCACACCCAGTATGATATACTATTGATAGAGGACGATTTAGCAACAATACGCCTGCTTACGAGTTACTTCGAAAGTAAAGGATACAAATGTAAAGGAGTCGTAAGTGGAACAAAAGGGATAGAAGAAATCAGGGGTGGTCTTCCTAAACTTATTCTACTTGATATCATCTTGCCAGACATTTCCGGATATGAGATATGTAAAATGATTAAAGAGCACGAAAAATATAAAGAAATCCCAGTTTACTTGCTTACCGCCATTCCTGGGAGTGAAGTGGAAAAGAAAATGGTCGACATTAAAGCTGATGGATATATCTTGAAACCTTTTGATTTTTCGGATTTCGAAATAGTCTTCAAACATTTATAACTTCTTTTTAGATTAATTATGATTTAACCTGATAATTTTTAAACGATCATAGAAATTAGTAAAATTAGTTGAGGAAGAATAGTAAAAAAATAAACATTCCCCCACCTAAACCTAATGAATACTGAACGTTAGGCCAACTAACTTCAATCACATCAGTATGAGTCAATCTTTCAATACATGAAAATACTGGTTTATAAATTGCTATCCTAAGTATAAAGAATAAAGCAGAACTTAAATAAATAAAAATCAAATAAAATTGTGTTAAAGGACCAATTGGAACAAATAAGGGATGCAGTATTATTATAAAAACTGAGTAAAATATAAATCCTGAATTAATAACCAACTTTCTCAAAAATGAACTAAAAGGTGAAATTCCAATAAGAGGCCAAATCGCATATGTAATAAAGAATCCAAAGAACAATACAATACCGCAAATTATTGCTGCAAAAATAGGTGATAACCCTAAAAACATAAGAGTATCAAAGTCATAAATAACTTCACTCCCATTTAAAAAGCAATTGAGAATTACAATTCCTTCTTGAAAAAATGCTGTTGAACTATACATAAAAAGTGGTAAGAGGTAAGGATTACGTTTATGCCAAAAAATAATGAATGTAATACTAGCAATTATCAGGCTAAATAAAGGACCAGCCAAAAATATCAAAAACATATCTAAATCAGAACGAAAATAAAAGACATCAATAGTGGTATATCCTGAAAAAGGGGTTACATGAATTTGTACATCAGAATACCCTAAAAGTAAAAAGGCTATGGCATGTCCACTCTCGTGAATTAATAAAAAAAAACAATATGAGAATATATAAGCTCCTAAAAAAAACAACATTGGTTTAATAAAACTTGATCTTAAGATTTTATTCTCCATTGTTTTAACTATTTTATGATAAATATAGCGGGCTATGAGGGATTTGTCCAGAATTCCCGAAACGAGAATCCTATCGAACCCCCGACCTGCCGGTTAAGAGCCGGTTGCGCTACCTGCCTGCGCCAATAGCCCATAGATTAATACACCATATAATGTTCCTAAAAAGCGCAGACGGAGGGACTCGAACCCCCGAGCGCTTACGCGCACCGGCTAACTTGTTCAGATACTAAACAACTCAAGGCCGGCGTCTTACCAGCTAGGCTACGTCTGCGTAATAGGAAATTATATAATTATTATAACTATTTTACTTTAATGCTATAAATAGTTTATAATCAAGACAATAAATTTTTTATTATTTTAGATTTGCTTTTAGTAAGCTCTACCATTACTTTAGGTAAAATATAAATTTCATGCTACATTGGTGAAAATATGAGTGGGGCAAAGGATTTTCGTTATTTAATACCAGAAAGTTTATTTAAAGAGATTACTTCCAAAGCAGCTGAAGAGTATCCCAACATTATCCATGGATGGCTCTTTGCTGATCGTAAAGAGAATTTCGGTATCTGTTCTAAATTCATTATGAATACTGATTTACGGAAAAGCAAGATTCATGTTAAACCGAGAAGTTGGATGCGATATAAAAAATCTAAAATCTATAATATGCGTAAATTCAAAGCTGAACTAGGAGTTGATATTGTATGGATGTGGCACTCTCATCCTTCGGGTAATGAGAAACTACACGCTATAGACAAACGTATATTAAAATATCTATCAAATGGAGTCATGATTATTGTAATTCCACCAGCACCCGATAAAGAACCAGAGCAAAAGGCTCATCTTGTAGGTTGGTATTACGATAAAAGGTATACAAAGAAGCCAATTATCGAAAAAATGGTTTTTGAGATAATCTCGGAATAGGTTATACATTTATTTTTTTTACTTCTTTTTTTTCAATTCTTTGATTTATACTTTCTTGTCAAATAAAATTTATAACTATCCTTCGAATTTTAAAGATAACATTTTATTTATTCAAAAAGAATTTTAATGATTTTAGGACAAACATATGAAAGAAGATGAATTTTCAACTCAACAACTAGATGCACTAGAAGAAAGCAATCACCGTTTTTTCCAAATAGACATTTTAAAAGCTTTAATGATTTTTTTAGTTATATTTGACCATACTGTACCCTGGGTTATAAAAGACTCTATGGGGGTTGCCTTATGGGAAAGAATCTCAATTCCTGTATTTTTGGTAATCATGGGTTTTAATATGGGACGTTCATTTAGACAAGCTGGTGACACTTCATTAAGAAAACTATATTCATGGGCTTATTTCAAAAAGAAATTTTGGCGATATCTTTTTCCTTTCCTCGTTTTATATCTTTTATCAACATTTATAGGATTAGCTATCAATGGATTCGACCTTGCTGCTCTTACTCAATTCGAATACCGTTTTGATCTGTGGCATCTCATGATAGGAATCTTACCATTCTATGGTCCAGGAAATTGGTTCATACCTGTCGTTTTCTGGTCTATTTTAATTATGCCTTTATTATACAAAGGATTTTCTGGAAAACTAAAATGGAGTATTATTGCTTTATGCTTATGCTATATTGTCGAATTAGCGGTTCGAGCAACTCTCTTATATGTCGTTATTCCAAA
>JAEOTW010000191.1 GCA_016839655.1 Promethearchaeota archaeon
ACTAATAATTGGAATTGGGCAAGTTCTCAGCCTTGGTGCCAAGGGTCAGGCACATTAGCGGACCCTTATATTATTGAAAACTTAGTTCTTAATGCTAATGGGAATGAAAGCTGTATAATAATAAGAAATTCTAATGTGTATTTTACTATTCGAAATTGTACAATGTTCAATGCTTTTTATGGCGGAATAGGGTTATTCAACGTGGAGAGATGTGAGATCATTAATAATGAGTTATTTAATAATACTGCAGGAATAACATTACAATACTGTGATTGGAGTTTTATACTTGGGAATAGCATAATTAATAATCAAGCTGGTATACTAGTTGAATATTGTGGTTTTACAAATATTTCAGAAAATCTATTTCTTTATGGTCATTCTGGAATTAACACTTCACGAAGTGGTGCCAGTATTATTTATAACAACACTATAAAGTACAACGGTAATGCCATTTCACAAATAGTCAGTAATTATTCATCAATTTATTATAACAATATAGTTAATAATACAGGGGGGATTTATCTTGATACTACTTTTGGCTTTCAAATTTCTCAAAATATTTTGGAAAATACTAGTCGTAATGGAATCTTTATGCGTTCATGTACTCAAAACTTAATTTTTGAAAATGAATTTATCAATAATTTGAAAAACGCTCATGACGAATTTGGAATTAATAATCAGTGGAATTTTACTGATATTGGTAATTACTGGTCAGATTACCCAGGTGTAGACGCAGATGATGATGGGATTGGGGATACTCCTTATTTAGTTTCAGGAAATACAGGAAGTTATGATTATTATCCGATTTGGGATGATGGTCCTGGGTGAAAAGTTATTTTTCTTTTGATTTTTTTAATAATTTTTTGATTGAATCTAATTCTTTTGTCTTTATATAATTCGAAAATTGCAATTAAAATCAGATAATTCCCATATTTATTTTTAAAATTATTGCAAATTGATTTAAACAATTTTTTATCAGTTTTATAATTCTCAGAAGTAATATGGTAAAAAGCGCTGATTTTATCTTTCAGTATCCTTTTCACGTTTTTATCATAAAACCTAGCTAATTTAAAACCATTGTAATCAACACAAAGTATATTCCAGCTAGTAATTTTAGAGTAATTAACATTTTTTTTATAATAACTCTCATATCTGGTTCGAAAAATTCTATGATTCTTTTTATTTGAGGAATAAGAAAAATATAAAGCAAATGGAGATGATATTGTAATTTTATCTTCATAAAACTTCAAATTGACATAGTAGACTCTTCCGCCATACATTCTAAATAAAAAATTCTCAATATTACTAACTTTAACATCGTTTTTATCTTCTGCGAATTTAGGTGAAGCAACACAGGCTCCATTCCCATAAAGAACCCATAGTACATAGATTCCGGCCTTATTATAATGTTCAGTTCGTTCAATTAAGTCTTTCACGGAAATTTTCGAATTCTGGACTTCAATAACTATTTCTTCTCCAGAATTTAGTTTAAAATATACATCAGCCCTTCTATTGTTAATATATTTCTCAAGAGATTTCTCAAGAATGCCTTTATTATTATCTGAAATGAATTTGAAGAATAATCTTTTTATAGCTTTATGGTAAAATGATTCTGATTTCGCACTATGAGTAGATAAAAGATTCGTCATTTCATTGGTAAAATTTAGATCTCTATCTTAGATACTAAGAAATCAATCTCTAAAATAAATATGAACAGTTTAATGGATTAATAAATTATTATAAGGATTATAATTAGACCATTTTAAAGTAGAATCGAATTTGAGATTATTAAGCTTTACTTAAATTAGGCAGGAATTTCTCATCTGAAATTTCAATGAGAGCTTTTGTATATTCAATAATTTTTTTCGCAATTTCAGGATGAGAGAGCAATTGAACATCTACTTTTTCACCCCTATCCCATAATAAATATGGTGTATCTTCATAGAGGGCACTTTCTTTAACCTCTTTTATCCAGCTATCTGGTAATTCGTTTTTTAATTCTACATCGAGCATTCTAGCTAAAAAAATAGTCCACGCTCTTGGAACAACTGTCATTAAATAACCACCTCCTCCTAATGCTAACCATTTGTTTTGACAATATTCACTAGCAGAAGTTTTCAAAGTTTGAGCAATATCTCTGTAAACCGCCAGAGAAAAACCCATTTGAGTTAAAGGATCATCAAAATAAGTATCAACGCCAAGTTGGGTTATCAGGATATCTGGATTATACGCCTCTAATAATTTTGGAGCAGTTTTTCTAAAAAGATTTATAAAAGATTTGTTGTAAGTGCCAGGTAGTAAAGGAAAGTTGATAGAATACCCTTTTCCAATTCCCTCACCAAGTTCGCTAATACTTCCTGTTCCAGGAAAAAGAAATCTTCCATCCTCATGATACGAGATGGTTAATACGTTAGGATCATCGTAAAATAACCATTGAACTCCATCTCCATGATGGCAATCAATATCTAAATAGGCAATTCTAATATCTTGTTTTATGCTCTTAAGATGATGTATAGCAACACCTATATCATTGAAAATACAGAATCCTGAGGCTCTATCCTTCATAGCATGATGCAAACCTCCTGCTGGATTGAATGCAATTTTAAAGTCTTCTTCATTCCACACAGTTTCAGCAGCAATAATCGATGCTCCACATACCATAGCAGATGCTTCATACATTCCCTTAAAAATTGGATTATCCCCTGGTCCAAGACCATAAAGATAAGGAATAACACTACTATCGTTAGGATTTTCTCCTAACTTTCTTACAACTTCGACATATTCTGATGAATGTACTCTTTCAATTTCTTGTTGTGTAGCTTCTCTCGGATGCATTATTGTAAGTCTATCATTTTCTAATAGTCCTAATTCTTTCATTAGACTATAGGTCAACTTAAGTCTTAAAGGTCTTAAAGGGTGATCTTTACCAAAATTATATTTCTGGTAATCCTCAGTATATATTAAACCGACTCTATCTACCATAATAGTAATCAGAAGTAGAAATCCTATTAATTATATTAATCTAAATCATAAATCTCTTTTAATTTTCTAGGTAATATTTGATAAATCGGAAAAAAAAGTAGTAATAAATATGAGAACTTGTATTATCAAAATATCATATTAAAAAAAAAATAAGTAATAGATAGTTCATATAAAATTACTTTTCATCTTAAGAGAATGAGCCAAAACTTTCGAAAATTCATAACCAGAGTCGGTGAACAATCTGAATTTAAACCGCTTAAAAACCAACTACTCAATTATTTAAAAAAAGAGAGCGAAAATAAGCATAAGAATTATCCTCGGCTTTTAGAATTAATGCAAAATTACTGGCCAACATACAAAGAACGTTCCCGTATTTCTCATCTCTTAAAAGACCATCATGAAGAAATTTTTTCTTTTTACTTAAACACATTTTTTCATTTCAGAAAGAGAGGGTTATCATTCTCGGAACCAGAAGCTCCAACTCCCGTTGACTTTAAATTAATCTTCAAATATCACTATAACGACAAGGAAGTAGAAGTTGTAGAAGATGTTATGCAAAAATTAAATATTAGTGCTAGCACAGACTCTATTCTGAAAAGAATTTTTATATTTATAATTAGTTCATTTGGTTTTATGGTTGAACAGATATTTGGTAGACCTTTTGCTTTTCAATTTTTTGATATTTCAGCAAATTCTCTTCCTAATAATGAATGGGAAGTAATAGCAATAATTTCTGGAAGAGAACAGTAATTTTTTTATTTATCCTTGGTAAGAAAAGAGCCTAGGTCCATCATATCATCTCCCCGTTTCACTTGTATCTTGCTTCGCACACCCTTAACTTTACGTTCTAAATATATAATAGCATCAAGAGGAATTTGTCTTGGAACTCCCCCTCTACTCCTGATTATTGATAATAGATAGTCTATATTCTGAACAACATCAGGGCTTATTAATTCGTTATATATAGCTTGATAGACATACTGCTCATTATTCTTTAAATTATTTAAATGACTATAAGCATCTGGAGCTAGCACAACTTTTAATACATAATCAACTTTATCAGAAATAGAGACAACTCTTTCTTGAACTGCTTTATTTCTATTTTTAGCTTCCATTAAAGCTTGCATTTTTTTCATTCGAATTTTTTCTAATTCATGTTGATCATGATCTTGTTTGTTCTCGTTCATAAATACCCTTTCTTCTTAATCATTTCTATTATTCTGAAGCTCTAACGAGTTTAAATCGTTATCAATTTAATCTACTTATAACTAAAATAATGAGCTTCTAAATAAGAAGTTTGTGTTAATTAAAACGGAATTTGAATTGAATGAATAACTACAAAAATTTAATCGAGAAAATAAGAAAAATAGTCCCCTCTGCCGGCCTCGATCCGGCGACCGCTCGGTTTCGGCTGACGTAACTTCATTAGCAAAAAGCTTTAGTACGCGATTTTATCTACAGCCGAGCACTCTACCAGTCTGAGTTAAGAGGGGTTTTTTAGTTAAAATTAAATAATTGTAGAATTAATATATTTTTTACGCTTTTTAGATACCGAATATTTGACAAATTAAATAATTTTCAATAAAGAGTAATAATCCTTTTATACCCAAATATGATAATATATAATCAAATTACGTTGACGAAAACCAATCCAATTTTTATAATAATATGAAAATCATAACCTTAAAACATAAGAAATGCACTTTTGCATCTTTTTTTTTGGTATTGTTTTGCTTATCTTTTGTGCCTCTGAGCTTTATCTTAGATATGGATTCTCAAATCAACACGCCTCATGATGAAAGCCAAAAATTTCTGGATAAATTTCCTAAAATGAGTAATGATGCAATCATCTTTCAGGATGATTTTGAATCGTATGCGGTTGATACCTTTCCATCTGGTTATACTCTTACATATATAGGTTCAGGAGCTAGCAATCAAAAAGTTACAGATTCACAAGCTGCAAGTGGCTCAAAATCTCTTACAT
>JAEOTW010000033.1 GCA_016839655.1 Promethearchaeota archaeon
ACCTCTAGCTTTTACAGTACAGTCTTCACCTTTATTAAGGATCATCATAGTGGCCATCACATAGTTCATTGTTGGACGGCGGCCAACGAAAACAGAATTGGTTTCTTTTTCTTTTGCTTTTGCCATTTTAATTTCCTCTTATGTTTTTAATTTTGTATTGTATTTCTTTACTTTTTTGTTAATTTGCGTTTACGTAATACGTTTTGTAGTTTTATTGTATTTTTAAAGTTAAATTACGTAATAACATTTTCTTGAAATTTTAGAAATGTTTTAAATTTTATTGTCCAATTAATAACAATTTTTCATTATCTAACAAATCTAACTCAAGAGGTATATTGCCTAATAAATATAAAAAAAAAAAGAAATTTATTCTTAATTAATCATAAACCTTTCAATGTTACACCAAGGTAAAATAGAAACCAAGAGAAAAAGAATACGATCATAGCAATCAACATCCACGATGTAGGAGAAGCCCAACCAAAAGGATAAATTTGTGGTAAGAGTGTTCCTGTCCAAAATATGGTATATTGGTCAAGTAAGATGAATATCCCAAATCCCCATAACAGAAAGGTTATTATTACAGTAAATTTACTTGGAGGTGTCCATGCCATAATTTAATCAACACTTTTTTTTTTTTTATAAAGTTATAATTATAATCCTTTTAATTTTACTCCTAGAAAGAGGAGAAACCAAGAAAGAAATAAGACAATCAATGATATAACAATCCATCCATGATTTCCCGCAATATCAAAATAAGGTAAAAAACTTGACCATAAAAGACTACTTATATCAAGTAGGATAAATATTCCGAAAGCCATCAACAGAAAGGTTAAAATGACAGTAAATTTGGTGGGTGGAGTCCATCCCATTTTTTTTTCACCAGATTATTTGTAAAATATTTTCGTTTTTTCAAAAATTAATATTTAGTATGTTATTATTTAATTTAGTTTTTTATAAATATATAACAAATTACAATGTAAGGATAAAATAAATCTCGTCTCTTTTTATAACTAAAATTTATTTTCTGATAATACACCTTCAAAAATAAAAAAAAAAGGAAATTTTGAGCCTTAAAATTAAATGCCTGACAGCTTAACACCCATGAAGAACAGAAACCATGTGAGAAAGAATAGTATCAAACCAATTATTAACCAACCATTATATGGTCCAATAAGAAATACCGGCAAAATTGAAGGCCAAATAGCCATATATAGATCCATAAAGATAAAGATTCCAAAAACCATCAATAGGCCTGTTAGTAATACTATAAATTTACTTGGAGGAGTCCATCCACCCATTTTATATTCACCAAATTATGTGTAAAATATTTTATAGTTAGTTTGAAATACAAATTAGTATTAAATTATTTGTCTTAATGTTTTATAAATGTATATCTATTTACAGCAATAAATACAGAGTAATTCTATTTGTTTTATGATTTAGATCAATCATTCTTAGTATAGTCTATTTCAATCTCTCTTACTGATTTATCATCAATAGATTTTTGACTATATGCTAGTTTTTTTTCTCCCTTTTTGTTTTCCTTATCATTATCTCCTTTCTTAAAAATATCCCAAATAATACTTATAATAAGTAATGCCGATACAATAACTAATAAGGGAATTAATAGACCCGAATCTGTGAGGAGGATTTTCACCCAACCTATATAGGGGATTCTCCCTACTACTACTCCCAAAACCCTATTTTCGGGGACAGGTCCATCATCTACTGTAGGATTGGCGTCTCCCTTTGTGAGAAAATACCATCCCCCATCATACCATTTATCAACAACACGGTGGACTACTGGATCACGTGGTGGATTAAACCAACCAGGTAAGTTCCAAGCATCAAAAACAATTACATCCCCCTCCTTTCCTGCAATTGTTCCATTTTTTATTTGAGCAGGATCTCTACCTTGTACAAACAATAAGTCCCCTTTTAAAATGGTTGGTTCCATAGAACCCGAAATTACTACCACCATGGGAGTGTTGGTATTTAGAGATAACTGTAGAATGAAGTAAACCAAGAAAGATCCTGAAAACGCAAAAATTATTAATATAACTGCAATAATAATTTTTCTTTTTGAAGTTGATTGAGTATCCTTCGACTTTTTCTTATTAGAACCCGTTTTTAGATAATCTTTTTCCATAACAAAAAAATCAGTTGTTCTATGGTCAAATTTAATCAAATTACCAATATAAATTTTCTTAACATAATGAATTAAATTTAGGATATTGACAGTTTTGATTCAATAAATAAGATATTGATTTATTTTAAAAGATTAACATTTTAAAGTAAAATATCTAGAATAAAACTATCCAAATTGATTGAATTAATGCATCAAAAATAGGGTTAAGAACTTTAAAATGTTAGAGAGAAGTCAATCATTTGACGTACAGGACAAAAGTTATGATGAGATTCAAACAATTATGGAAAACTTATTAGAAAAAGGTTTATCTCTTTCAATTAAGACAAAAAGACTGGGAAGATCATTACTCAGAATAAGTTACTTCGATAATGAAATTGATCAAGAACAACAAAAGAATAATAGAATTACAATTTTACAAGAACCTGATAGAAGAGTGTATATTCAGATAAAGGGGAAATTATCAGATCTCCAAGTTAGACAGATATGGAGCGATTTTGAAAAAAAATTAACAAACTCAACAATTATGGAGAAGGTTGAAAATAAAAAATCCTCAAAAATGGAGATTATCCAAGAAATTAAGCAATTAATTGAATTAGAAGGTTATGTTGTCAAAGATAATGATGTTCAAATATTTATAGAGAATTTTATAGAGAAATTTAATAGGTTGCCAGAAGAGAACGAATTTCATTCAATAGTCAAAGGATATATTATAATAATTAATGAAACTTACTCGAAAGAGCAAGCAAAAACTCAAATTAAGAATGAAGCATCTGTAGAAAGAAAAGAATCGGTTTTAGATATTATTGATGATAACCCTCCAGCTATTTCTTATAATAAACCTGTTGTCGCACTCAAAGACTCAGTTGGGCGAAGGAAATGTCCTAGTTGTGGAGATGAATCATCGATTCATGAAGTGGTGGATAAGAGTATAATATTAATGGCTTATCCGCGTATATATGGGAAAAAAAAATATTGCGGAAAATGTGGATATGAATGGAAATAGCATGGTAAATTAAAAATATATAGTTTTATAACGTCTTCCCTCTCTTATCTGTAAAATTTATAGAATTATTTAACTAAAAATAGTTTTAAATAGTCTGATATTTAAAAAGTTAACATAATCATAATTTTAAAACAATCTAAATTTTTTGAGTTAAAAAAAATGGAAGATTATGCAATTATTTATAATCCCATCGCTAAAAAAGGGAAAGCTAAAGAAGATCTTGGTTATGCTTTCAAATGTTTAGGGGATTTCAATATTTCATATAAATCATTAGAAACAGAATATGATGGGCACGCTATTGGTTTAGCTAGACAATTAGCAAAAGAGGGATATAGAGTTATTGCCGCGGGAGGAGATGGTACTGCAAATCAAGTACTTCATGGAGTTATAACATCTAATACGGGAGCTTTATGTGGATTTATTCCAATGGGTTCAGGTAATGATATTCCCGCAGCTGTGGGAATTAAAGCAGATATTAAAAGGGCATGTGAGATTATTGCAGAAGGATTTTCAAGTAAATGCGATATTGCATTTGCTAAAACCGACAGTGGAATTGAAAGGTACTTTCTGGGTATTGGAAGCCAAGGTTTTGATTCGGAAGTCGCCAGAAGATCAAATGAGGATAAAGAAAAAGATTACAATATGATAATTCTAACGTTACTTAAAGAATGGGAAAACAAAGAAATTATTGTTAAAATGGATAATGATACTTTTGAAGGTGAAGCTAATCTTGCGGCAGTAGGGCTTTCTGGAGCTTATGGAGGAGGGATGTTCATTTGTCAAAGAGCTAGTATTGAAGATGGGCTTTTTGATATTAGCATCGTGAATATTGATAAGGTTAAATTAGCAAGGCAATTCAGGAGAATGTACAGCGCCTCTCTTTTACCACATCCTAATATTAATGAATATCGAAGCAAGAAAGTTAGAGTAGAAATGAGGAATCTTGAGGAAGAATCATATGTGTGTCAAGTGGATGGTGAAGTGTTAGATTCCCTTCCTGTGAACTATGAATGCATTCAAGATGGATATGAGTTTATTCGCCCGAAAACAAATGAATTTGCTGAAGAATTTAAACAGAAATATGGCCATTACATGTGGGAATGTTGGGATGAGTTAGAAAAACGCAAAAATAAATAAGATTTATCCTTGAAACATACAAGCGTTTGTTTAATATGCCTGACTGGGATGTTATTTTTTCAGAAAAAGGTAAAGTCTTCACAGATCCACATCAAGATATGCAGAGGGTTGCTAAGTTATTTAAAGATAGGGGCGTGCGAAAAATATTAGATATTGGTTCTGGAACTGGGCGTCATATAATTTTTTTTTCAAAATTGGATTTTGAAATGTATGGATTTGATGCTTCACCTAAAGGCCTTTCTCTTACTAAGCAGTGGTTATCAGAAGAGGGTTTAACAGCAGAAGTAATTAATCATAGAATGGAAGAGAAATTTCCATACGATGATAAATATTTTGATGCTATTATCTCAATCCAAGTGATTCACCATAATAAAATGAAGGATATCATATTTACTGTAAGTGAAATTAATAGAGTATTGAAAAAGGAGGGAATTATTTTTATTACATTCCCAAAGTTAAAGATTAGAGGCAACCGAGAGGATTGGAAATTAAGAGAGATTGAAAAAGGCACATATATCCCTCAAGCGGGGCAAGAAAAAGGATTACCTCATCATTTCTTTACGATAAATGAAATTTATGATGTATTTAACTCTTTCAACCTACAAGAAATTTATGATGATAGAGGGAGACATCGAGCAATTTTAGGGGTAAAAAAATAAAAATACATACAAATGTTTAAATTCGAAATTATACAACAGACTATTAGAGCAAATCTACTTCATATAGAATCTATGAGGTGAAAGTGCGATTTCTTATGATGATGAGAAATTTATAAGAAAAGATAATAAACCATTGGTTCAAGATTGGAGAGCATTCTTAAAAGCTCAACCTTTAGTATGTGATAGATGTGGGATGTTTACAGACACCCATAGGCAATATTGTGAAAGTTGTGGTGCTAAATATAGTTTAAGAAAAGCAAAGAAAAGAGATTTTAATGCTTATATGAGTAAAAAGAAGACACAGAAAGGCGCATCGGATTTTATATATGACAGTATACAGAGAAAAGATCAAGAAACAAAATCAATTCGATTAGAATCAGAGATACCAAACTTAGAAACCTTTTTAAAAGAACATCCCTTTATTTGCGTTTATTGTTGGGAATTTTCCATAAAAGATCTAGGTTACTGTGAGAAATGTGGAAGTAGACACAGTATAAGAAAAGCAAAAAAGAAGTTTTACTCTATCTATCAAGAGCGAAGAGAAAAATACCTTAAAAGTCTCTCATTTTTACAAAAACCAATGTCAAAACCAGTACTTGATGTTCCGCCTTCTGAATTTGTAAAATCACAAGAAAAATCTTCACGTCTGGATGAATGGAAAGAGAAGATTAAAGATATTCCCAAACCACAAACAGAAATGATTCCTAAATCTTCTAAAATACCCCAACCAAAGTTACCAAAAAAAATTATTCCTGAATCAAACTATATAGATAGTGAAGAATTGAAACCAAGCCCCTCTATAACAGTCAAAGAAGAAGAGATAATGAAACCAATTACAGAAATATCGCAACCAGATGAAATTATACAAAAACCAAAAGAAATTATTCAATTCTGTAGATTTTGTGGTTTGCAATTAGCTGAATTGGAGATTTTCTGTCAACAGTGTGGTACAATTATAAAGAAAAAATAGTTATATTTTATTAACATTCATTAATTTCGGAGTTTTTTCAGTAACTTGTTTTGAAGAAATTAGAACTAATATAGATATACCTACCAACGCAATAATTACTGAAATAACTATTACAATTTCTATATTCAATAGATTTTGATCTTGATTCCAAGGATAGTTCCCTTGATAGCTGTTATTTTCATCTTCAAAATAGTTATTATAAATAAATTGTTCAACAGTTTTACCCGTAACCTCAAGACTATGATTTGAAATATAAGTAATGTTATCCTGAGTAGTGTGGTGATAAGCCCAATCTGGATCCCGATTCCAAAATTTAATAATTAAATCCGCAGTCGGAATACCAATATTTCTAAAAGCTACATGATCATCGATAATTGATTGAGAAACTGGATTTGTTGGAAATGCACTGGTATATCCCAAGCTTCTTCCTATTGCAAATAGTTCACCCAATAATGAGGAGGTAGAATATTGCTCGTTGATAAATTTTAAATTATCTCCACCAACCATATCTAACAAAACCATACAATCAAAAGTTTCTGTTCCTGAATCATAAAAATTATTTATTTCTGAAACAAATTGCTGAGATCCTTCGCACCACCCCCATCCAGATATTCCAGGTCCTAGATCATATCCTTGATCTTCAGCATCAAAAAATATAAACCATATTTGACAACTCAGATTCTCACTCCTGAGATATAGGTTTTGCGCTAATTCAATTAAAACAGCACTTCCACTAGCACCATCATTAGCACCTGGAACAGGGGCAGATGTATTTGTCAAATCTTTTGTTGCTCTGGCTCTAGAATCATAATGAGCTCCTAAAATTATAATGTCAGTATTGTTTTCATTTAGTTTAAACAAAACATTCTGGCAATCTGTAGATTGGACTGTAAAATTATGAAGAACATAAGTAAAATTATTGTCTATCTCTAAAAATTTTTCTATGAAATAATTAGCACAATTTACACGTTCTTGAGTTCCAGGAATACGAAAACCTATATCTAACTGCTCTTCTACATAGAAATAAGCGTTATCTCCATTAAATTGTAGTTCGATATCATAATTCTGGACACTCAGATTATTAGATGGAAGATTAACATAAACAATAGTAAAAATGGTAATAAAAACTAAAGAGCTTACAATAATAATACTTAATTTCTTTTTTATAAAAATTCACCAAATAATAAAGATACTAGCAAAAGTATTTTTTCGCTTTATTTAATATTAAAAAATAAAAATATAATTATATTTTAGGTTTTACATTGGTTCAAAGCCAAGATCTACTCGTATTTCTCCGCCTTCTAATTGAGTTTCTAAGAATGTTGTTTTTACAGGTGTGTTTATTTTTATATCATCTGGTTTAGTTTCATCTACACCTATCAATTGACCTGAGATCATAGGTCCTTCATCAAGTTCTATTACTGAAAAACAATAAGGCTTTTTCATTGAATAGCCTTTGTTAACCATAAATGTGGTTCCTACTGTAATACAAGTAAAAGCAGCGATCTTACCTTTTCCTGACATTTCTACCCATTCTGTATCAATTGAGTTACATTTTACACATAATTTTCTTGGAGGAACATCAAAAGCGCCACATTTTTTGCATTTAGAACCCATCAATTTTTTATTATTGATATGTTCTAAATAATTTTGAATTGTTATTTCATTTCCTTCTGACATTTTAATTTTTCACCCTTTTATTTTTCGTATATGGTTACCACACATGTGGCTCCAGAACCTCCTAAATTATGAGTTAATGCTTTTTCAACGTCAAATTTCACCTGTCTATCTCTTTCAGCAATACCACGCATTTGTTTAAAGGTTTCAACTGCCATTGCAGCTCCAGTCGCTCCAACTGGATGTCCTTTCGATTTCAATCCTCCTGAAGTGTTGATTGGTCTTACTCCATCTCTCTTTGTTTCACCATTTTCTATAGCTTTTGCAGCTTTGCCTTTCTCATAAAATCCTAAATCTTCTAAAGCAACGAGTTCAGCTATTGTAAAGCAATCATGAACCTCAGCAATTTGGATATCCTTTGGGCCTAAACCAGACATTTCATAAGCTTGTCTAGCAGCTTCTCTTGCGGCAATAAAACCTGTGAGTTCACCTCTATCATGCAAGGAGAGTGCAGCACTTCCTTGTCCAGTCCCCGTGATCCAAATTGGGGTGTCTGTATATTTTTTTGCTACATCTTCCGCTGCTAAGAATACACAAGCTGCCCCATCAGTAACTAGAGAACAATCAAATAATCTTAAAGGAGAAGCAATTATAGGATTTGATGAGCTATTTAAAAAATCCATTTCATCCTTCCAATCAGGTATATCTCTGCCTTGACTTTCAAATTTTTTAATTTTACTTGCCATTATATCTTTCAAGCTTTGCTGCATCTGAGCAAATGGATTTTGACTTCCATTTTCATGATTTTTTATAGCAATTCGTTTTAAATCATCATGAGTTGTACCAAATTTATGGAAATGTGCTGATGCAACTGCTGCATATAACCCAGGGAATGTTGCTCCTGCAGGATACTCAAATAAATTATCAGAAGCAGTTGCTAAGGTGTCAGTTACAAGAGTCGTAGATACTTCAGTCATACATTCGACGCCACTTATAGCTACAACATCATGAACCCCAGAAGCAATAGCTAATATTCCTTGACGAAACGCTACACCACTACTAGCACAAGCACCTTCAAATCTAGCTGCTGGTTTAGGAGTTAAACCTACTAGATCAGCCATCTGGGGACCTAAATGTCCTTGATGATTAAATAAATCTGAAGAATAATTTCCAACATAACATGCATCAACATCTTTAGGTTCAATACCATTATCTGTTTTATTTACTGCATCAATCCAAGCATCAACCCACATATCTGGATTACGCTTTAAAGGAAAATTACGTCCGAATTTACTCATTCCAGCACCAACAATAGCAACCTTTTTAGCTAATTTACCCATAATTTCACCATTGTTTAATTTTGATTTTTTTATTTTGAAAATTAATGAATTGAATTATCTAAAAATTATATTTCTTTTCATTTTATTGAATAGAAACTACTTATTCATGAAAAAATTTAACAAGGAAAATAAGTTCGATTCCTAAACCTATTGCGCTAAATATAAATGGTGCAATATAATGAACATTTTCTACAATAAATCCTCCTAGAAATCCTGTAGGAATTAATGCTATCCCTCTAAAAAAAGAAATAATTCCATAAGATTCAGCCTTTTGATTTTCACCCAGATTGGTTAATAATATCTGTTCAGCAGGTATAAATGTGCAAACAGATAACGCAAGAAATAGATAACCAATACTTAGTGTCAGAAGTAATACATGTTTGAAAAAATTTATCCAAAATATAACTGCTAGTATATTCATAAAGAAGAACCCAAATCCAAAGATCTGACTTAAAATCAAGGTTTTTTTATTCCCTATTTTATCCGTGATACGACCAGCAGGAATTTGAAAGATGGCATTTCCAATATTAGCCCATAACATTATAAATGCAAGATCATTTATGCTGAGATGATAATAAGCATACAATCCACCGGTATATATTGAGAGGGAAACACTATAAACAAAAATATCTAATGTAAAGAATATTAAAATTGATCTTAGTGATTTTGTTCTCAAAATTTTTTTCCACATATTTTCTTTTTTATTATGAACTATTTTTACTCGATCTTCTGAATTTTTGATGTGGAAACTATGACCAGAAAGTGCAAAAATGAAAAAGATCTCCTCAATGAGCAGTATAACTATGAAAACCGTCAAATAAAAACTATATATCTCAGAATCTTGTCCAATAAGAATAAATATAGAACCCGCAATTGTTCCCCCAAAATAGGAAAAAAGCATAAATCCAAAGGTTAATCCTTTTGCTTTATTCGAATTTTCAGCAACTAGAAATTGAGTGTTAAGATTATTAATAATCAAACCTAAAAAATAAAATATGACACCAAATAGGAGAAAATAGATACTTGTTGAACTCGCCATAATCAAAAATAAGAGTCCTATGATATAGATGGGTATACTTATAATCAGAATGTATTTTCGATTATATTTATCAGAAAATTTACCAATCCAAGGCATAGGAGTAAATTGCATCATCAAACCAATTGAAATAAATAATCCAGTTAATATAAATGATTCATTTGTAAGATCAAAAAGATATGGTTGAAATATTATTCCAAACATACCTGTTCCAAATCCGTGGATTAATTTAACTGTAGCTAATGTTATTAAATTCCTACGTTTAATTTTATCTAGATTGTTTAGGCTCATTATTAAATAGATTCATTGTTTTTTTGATTTTTTCTCTTCTTTTCTCTTCATTCTTTTTAGATTATTTAGGGCTACAAGGTATCTTTTATTTTTTTTTGCATGGTCTTCTAATCTCTTACATGGAAATTCTTGACACTGATAACAATATTCTAATTTTTTCTCATTTACACAACAATACCTAATCCAGCATTCTTTTGTCCAGCATTCTGAGATTTCGCCCCTACACGTACTGCAATGAAAGTCTTCTGGTTTTACATTGTCCCACATATTTTCAAACATTCTGACTAATCGATCAGCTATTGTGGGATTATAAGGTGCAAGATAGATTCTACACTGAGTGCATTCTAATCCACAGACAGAAAATATCTTCTTTAACTGAAAAGTCTTCCCTTCATGCATGAGTTTGATTATCGTTTCTTCTAATAAAAATTTAATCTCTTTTATATTGAAATTTTTGAATATAAATATAATTATATAGATTAGAAAAGAAGCTAGGTTGAATTAATTTTGATTTTAAAGGAAGATCTTAATACTCAATCCCATATCTAGCGGTAATACCTTTTGAAGAATAATAATGTTTAATCATTCTCATTTCAGTTACTAAATCAGCTAATTCTTTAATTTTAGGATGCATTTTTGGTCCACCTGTCAAGATTAGTTCTACCTTTTCTGGTTTATTTTTTATAAGTTCTAATACAGGATCCACCTGAATTACGTTCATAGATATTGCGACTCCAACCTCATCAAGAATAACGATGTCATAATCATCACTCATAATAATCTCTTTAGCATAAGCGAGTGCTTTTTTTCCTTCTTCCTTATCAAAATCATCTGGTTCTGCTATAAGGTCAGGGCTACCAAATTGTTTTAGTTCAAAATTGGGAATATTTTTAATCGCTTCTATTTCACCATACTTATAATTTCCTTTCATAAACTGAACCATATATACTTTAAATCCATGTCCTGTAGCACGTACGCCTTGTCCAATCGCAGCAGTTGTTTTACCTTTACCTCTGCCAAAATAAACTTGAATTAAACCTTCTTTTAATCTCTTTCTAATGGTGAATTACCTCTACTAATTTATTATTATAGATAATTATTAAAACAATAATAGTATTATCTGATTCTTTTAAGTTAGAATGTGAAAATAAACAATTGATACTTATTTAATTCAATTATTATTCAATAGATATCCTTAGAAGATTTATGATTATTTTTTCAAAACCTAAAAGTATTGGAAAATTAGGTGTTAAGAATAGATTTGCGCTTGATATAGAAAAATAAAAGCACTACACTTAAAATAACGGATAATAGATAGAAATTTCCGAAAGGAATAATAGATCCACCAATATTTATTAATAACTGAGCATAGATATCACTCGAAGCACCTCTTAGATCTTCCCACACAATAATTGCTCCTCCAGCCCCATCACTACAGATTTGAGGATACTTATGAGTAGATAGCGTACATACACCAATTCCATCTACTTTCCATATTAAGTTTCCAGTTGCGCTAATTTTTTGAGCATAAATATGCCAACCAGTCGTGCCTGATCCAGATCTTCTATCCATCCATGTAATTATCGCACCACCCATATCGGAGCAGATTTGAGGAACATCTTGAACTTCGGAGGCAGTACATATTTTTTTACCGTCATAATTCCACCTGACATTGCCATTAGAATCAACTCGTTGAGCATAAATATCATAATTTATCACTGTGATATCGTATACTTCTCTATGATCTTCCCAAGTAATGATTGCTCCACCTGAACCATCACTACACATTTGAAGTTCTTGTTGGCAATTATAAGCAGTACATATAGCTATAGCCTCAGAATCCCATAGTAGATTCCCATTGAAATTTACTCGTTGAGCGTAAATATCATAGTAGTCTCTATGATCTTCCCATGCTATAATGGCCCCTCCAGCTCCATCATCACAAAGATGAAGTGTCATCTGATCTTTATTTTCTATGCATACTTCTGTACCATTAGTAGTCCACATTATATTGCCACTAAAATTAATTTGTTGGGCGTAAATATCATAATTTAATCCACTTCTATAATCTTCCCAAGCTATAATTGCACCTCCCAACATGTTGCTGCAAATTTGTGGTTTTTTTTGAGCTCTAATCTCTGAACATATTTCTGTACCATTAGGGGTCCAAACTGTATTGCCACTAATATTAATTTGTTGAGCGTAAATATCATAATTTAACTCACTTCTATAATCTTCCCAAGTTATTATTGCTCCTCCCACTCCATCACTACAGAGTTGAAGGTTTTGTTGAGTTCCAGGTGCTGTGCAAATCTCTGTACCATCATAAGCCCAACGAGTAGATCCATTAGGGTAAACACTTTGAGCGTAAATATCATAATTTGACCCACTTCTATAATCTTGCCAAACTATTATTGCTCCTCCCATTCCATCACTACAGAGTTGAAGGTTTTGTTGGGTTCCAGGTGCTGTACAAATCTCTAGTCCATCATAAGCCCAACGAATAGATCCATTAGGATAAACACTTTGAGCGTAAATGTCGTAATTTGACCCACTCCTATAATCTTGCCAAACGATTATCACTCCTCCTACACCATCATTACAAACTCTGGCATTTGATTGGCTACCTATAGCAGTACATATTTCTTCACCATCAGGTGTCCATGATTCTACTGAAGAAGGGATGGGACTATTTGTTTCTTGTATGAGAAAACTTTCTTGATTATTATTTCTTAGAGAAATAAGTATAATTAGAGTTAAGTTCATCAAAAACATCAATTGGATACATAGTAAAGCCAATATCATCAGAAGATTAGATTTTTTAATTCTTACTACCTCCTTTGATTTTTAATAAATAATTAAGCAAAATCCAAATGGATCTCCCAATCAAATTTATAGTTATTAAAAAAAATGATTCTTTATTTTTAAGTTTAAAAGTGTAAAAATAGTTCTGCCATTCTCAATTCTTTAATTTGATAGACAATTATATTTTGCAAGATTAGTTTTTCAATAGTATTTTATCGTTTAAATTAGAGTATGTGTTAATAAATGAGAAATAGTAAGTTAGTTTCTTTAGAAGACGCGATTTCTACTTATGTACAGAACGGAGATCTTATCGGACTTGGAGGACTTTCTTTTTGGAGAAAACCTACTAGTGCTTGTAGAGAGATAATACGACAAAATAAAAAGAATTTATCCATTTGCACTTTTGTTGGAGGAATTGAAGTTGACATGCTTATAGCTGGAGGAGCTATTTCTGAAGTAAGATCTTGCTTTGTTGGAATGGAAATTTTTGGCATGGCCCCTCATTATAGAAAAGCTGTAGAATCCGGTGTAATCAGAGTATCAGAAGAGAGTGAAGCTACTATCGCTTTAGGATTAAGAGCTTCCTATTTGAAAGTTCCTTTTATGCCTCTAAAAGGTATCATTGGAACCGATATGCCAAAAGTAAGGAATGATATTAAACAAATTGAAGATCCTCTTGGTTCAGGTACTCAAGTCATGGCAGTACCTAAAATAGATTTAGACGTAGCTATAATACATGTTCCTTATGCTGATGAATTTGGGAACGGTAATATCGCTGGAGCTGTATGGATGGATGCAGATATGGCAAAAACAGCAAAAAAAACAATTATTACATGCGAAAAATTAGTTGAAACAGAGGATATTCGCTACTTACAAGGAAAAGCACAACTGCCAATTCAAACCACAAGTGCTGTAGTTAAAATGCCTTTTGGTGCCCACCCAACTTCATGTTATCCACTTTATACATTTGATCCATTACATATTCAATGTTATTTAAAAACTGAATTTGAAGAATATAAGAAAAAATTCATACTCAATAAAACTCCTGCTCAGTACTTAGAAGAAGCAGGTGGAATTCAAGCTATTTTAAATATACTTTTATAGGAGGGAAAGATATGAGTGAATATTCAAATGACTATACAGTAGATGAAATGATGACTGTTTTAATGGCGCGGGAAGTACGAAATGATGATGTAATGATTGTCGGAGTAGCAACTCCGATGGTATGGGCCGCTTTCACATTAGCAAAAGTAACCCATGCACCTGATGCGATATATCATTATATAATGGGGAATACTTTTGTAATGGAAGCTCGTCAAGTGAGTCTACTATATCTTGAAATGAACACTGCTCGAGCATATCGATTTCAAGATAGTGTAGAATGTACGTTAGAATCTCTTCCTTCTGAAAAACTTACTACTATTGAATTCTTTAGACCTGCTCAGATTGATCAATATGGAAATACTAATAATGTATGTATAGGGGATTGGGAAAAACCTAAAATAAGACTTCCGGGAGCCGCAGGCATTCTAGATTTTAGCATGTTCTACGCTCGTGGCTCTTTTCTTTATACTCCTCGTCATGATAAGAGAACTTTTGTTCCAACAGAAGATATGTTTTTCATCTCTGGTGTAGGATTTCCAGATGGAAAGCCTTCTATATGTGGAGGTTCAGGACCTCAATGTGTAGTAAGTAATCTTGGTTATTTAGACTTTGAAGAAAAGAGTAAGCGTATGAGACTTTCTACAATTCATCCAGGAATTGATATTGATAGCGTTAAGGCCTCAACAAGTTTTGAATTAGTTATTCCAGAGAACTTGAAAGAAACCAAGCCTCCCACGGAAAAAGAACTTAAATTACTTCGAGAAAAAGTTGACCCGTTAAGAGTTAGGAAATTAGAAGTCCTTTCTGGTCATGAGAGAGAAGATTTATTAAATGAAATAATTCAAAAGGAGTTAGACATGAAAAATAAATTTCCAAAAGTACTTTGATTTTTAATTATCAAAACTCTCTACTTTGGAGTAAAGTTCTCTTTTTCGCCCCTTCTCCTTGAAAAATATCAAATTATTCTTTGATAATTTATCTATATGATATTTAACTGTATTTCTAGCCAAATTTATTTTTCTAGATATATCAGATGAAGATATTCCTGGATTTTCCTTAATAAGCTCTAAAATTTTGGATGTAGTCTCTGATTTTATCGGCAGATTTTTAAAGTTTTCAATAGATTCAATTGAAGATGTTATTGGAAAATAAAGCGTATACTGACCATGTTTTTCTTTTTTTACGATATGATACTTTAATAAAACGTCTAAATGCCATTGTAATTGACCCTTTTGCAGATCACAGCTTCTTAATAATTCATTTTGATGTATACCGGGATTATTAAGGATTTGAGTTAATATATTTATACGGTTTTCATTTTCAAATATATCTGCCAGTGATAAATAAGATTTGCCTTTTTTGATGTGCGTTCTTCTTATAAAATATCCTCTATATTCTTTTATCGTAAGCGCTTCAAAAATAGATACTGATAAAACTCCTGCTATCAAAATAGATATTATGGTAATTGTTAGATTAATGAGTTCAACAGGAGCAAAAAATCCATCATATGATAGAACTAGCAGAATTAATGTAGCTGATAATAAAATAAGAGATAATATAAGTATCCCAAATTTCATTACTATTAGCCGATTAAATCTTTTTTCTTTCATTTTACCACTTAATCTTTTAATAACAAAATATGTTTTATGATTTTTCTCTTTTATTTCTTTTAAATTTCAAGAAGGGAATCATGAAAGCTACATTATTTACATACTCCAAGAATTTTTCTCCATGCTTAGCTTTTAAAGCAATTTCTTCAATTTTTGCTAGAACAAGATATAATATTACTTCAGCTATCCATATGTATAGTAATACCGAATAAGCATTGAGGTACCCTAAATTAAAATAGAATATAGGACTTGTCTGAAAAGCTACTATTGTCATACCAAAAGTCATAATAATGAATGCTAGATATTGAGGATGTCTTACGTATTTATATGGTCCTGTTCGTATTAATTGTTTTCTATGAGTTAATTGATATATTAGAGAGTAAATAAAGAGGCTAAGTCCAAACAAAACAATATAGATTTCATGAGTCCTAAATAAGTAACTGAGATCAATTAATAAAATTTCAGGATTCTGAAAGTATAAAGATAAATAGCCTATGAATGGTACACTCATTATTCCAAACCATACTCCAGTACAAGGTACATATTGAAAAATTGGAATTAATATTGAAGATATTCTCGTAGAAATTGAACCTAATTTTCCCTTAAATATTTCACGATTGATTTTCATTTATAATCATTTTAAAATTTTAATTATGCTTGTTGAAAATGAAAAAATTCTATTTTTAAAGGTTTAAGGTTCACTTATAGAACAATCTCAAGATTACAAATAAATTTTTTATTCATTTCTTTGACTTTTTTTAAAGAAAATATACCCTATAATTTCTAGGACCGCACCTGAGAATAGTCCGATAATCCCAAATCCTGGACTTAAAAGACCCCAAAAACTATGATTATAAGATAATATAGTTGATACCTCTTTCATAACAATCCAAGCTATTGTTAGCATCAATGTTAATATTGGAAAGATTAACCAATTAATTTTAGGAGGTAGAGTTCTCTTCTTATATCTAATGGCATTTATTAAAAGTAAAATGGTTGATCCAATAATTAAAAATGAGACCACATAGGAGATATAACCTGTAATACTTGTATTCAATCCAAATCTTGTAGTTGTAAGAATTCCATCAGTGTAATCATATGCAATATAAAAATCTAACATCCAACGGTAAAATTCAGAGTAAAGAGAAGATTCTTGATAGGCAAAAGTAGCTGCTGGAGTTAAAAAGGAGATTATAATTATAAGTCCACCAAGAAGGGGTAATCCCCACACTAAATTTTTTATTTCAACCATAACATTAGTCCCCAATTTTTCTTATACTATTTTTAAAGTTTTATGGTTCACTTATGGAACATTTTTATTATAAAAAAAACACTCTATCCTTTTCTTAAATTTTGTTTTAAGAATATATACGCAACAATTTCTAAACCAGCACCTACAAATAATCCAATGACTCCAAATCCGGGACTTAAGTTTGCCCAGAAACTATGACCATAGAGAACCCATCTAGAGATTTCTATCATTATCATCCAAAAGACTGTTGCAAATATAACTATTAGTCCTAAAATCAACCAGTTAATTTTAGGGATTCCTTCTCTTTTTCTATAATTAATTCCCGTTTTAATTGTAGTAATAGTTATTATAATAATTATTGCCGTACATATGATTGAGGGGATAAAACTTATTAACTGAAAATCAAATTCAATTCTGGTTGTATGAAGCCCCGACTCATAACGATAAGAAAAAAATAGATTTATTATCCATAGATAATAATCGGTATTAAAGGATGCTGAACGATAAATATAGCAAGCCATAGGAGTTAGTAAAGAAAAAAGCGTTGTAAAACCTCCAATGCATACAATAATCCAAATAATTTTCTTAATTTTAATCACTTAATTTTTTCGAACTGTATTTTCATATTCTTGTATTATCTTTTATGCCTATATATAATAATTATTACCAGAAGTCCACCTGTCAAAATAATAATTGATATTGTTATTGTTGGAACTAAGTAATTTGGATTATTTCTTGTTGGAACATTTGAAAGTTCGAGGATTTCTAATCCATCGTCTAAATCAGTAATGTATATTAAATTGCTCACAACAAACAAATTTCTCGTGTGTCCTCCATCATTAAATCCACTTATTTTCCAAGGATTAGTAGGATTACTAACATTAACGATTTCAAGCCCATCATTATCATCTGATATAAATGCTAACTCATCTGAAATAAAAGCAAAATATACATTACCTCCATTATCGAATGTTCCTAAAGTTATCGGAAGGATAGGATTACTAACATTCAAGATCTCTAAACCGTTTGAACTATAACACAAGTAAGCAATATTTTCTATAACATCAACACTGTAAGCACCCACCCCGTTAAAACAACCTCCAATTTCGAAAGGATTATATGGATCTGATATATTAACAATTTCAAGTCCTGCATGATATTCTGCTATATAAGCTAGATCCCCTTTAATGAAAACTCCATTAGGCAATCCACCATCACTGTATTCACCAATTTTATTTGGGTGCCTAATATCACTACAGTTAATAATTTCAAGTCCATTTTCTGCACTTACTAAATAAACAAGATCCCCTACAGGAAAAACATCGGTAATGTGTCCTCCATCATGAAAATCACTTATTTTAATTGGATTTAAAGGATTTGACACATTAACTATTTGTAAACCGTTAAAATAGTTTGCTAAATAAGCAATTCCATTAAGAACATCGACGCTATGAGTTACACCTAGGTTAATATGTCCCATTTCAATTGGATTGCGAGGATCAGAAACATCAATGATTTGTAGTCCATTGGTATTACTCCCAATATAGGCTAATTGGTCAATAACAACAACATCCCAAGCAGTTGGTGAGTTAAATTGCCCAATCTTGCGAGGATATATATTTAAGAATGCATGTATTAAATTTCCGTTTAAAAAAAATATAATAAAAGCTATAGTGATAATAATATATTTCTTCAAGTTAATTTTCCTTGAATACATTTCATCATAATCTCGTTTAGATTTTAAATTAAAGGTGATAATTTTAAAGGTTTAAGGTGCACTTTTGGAACAATGTAAGAATCAAGTAAAAAAAAAATGAGATTAAATTAATTATTTTCAACGTTTCTTTCCAGAAAAATCCCTAATCCTATAAAAGCAGATCCTATAAAAGGTCCAATTATACCAATATATGGTATATAATGACCCACTCCAATACCAACCCAGTGGTTCGACCCATATATCATGTAGTATGCTTCCATCATGATAATCCAAGCTAGGGTTGATACAGTAATTAATAGTGCTGAAATCAACAATTGTTTCTTGAGTTTTTTAAATTCTATTGAATTTTTTCTGAAATTTATTGAAATCCTAATGGTAATAATGGCACTTAATAATATTATTACTGAAAAAATAATTGAAAAGGTAAGGAGTGCGGGATCAAACCTTAATAGTCCAAAATTAATTGGGGGCGGATTAGTATGTAAATAAATTTGGAACATCCATACAAAGTATGTAGCTATTACATCAGTAGAAAAAGATGTCGGAGTGAATAAAGAGATGATTGTAATACAAGCGCCAAGTAAAGGAAAAATACTTGCATAACGTTTTAAAAAGCTAATAATGGCACACCTAATTATTTGAATAATTTAAGGATTTAGATTTTTTTCGTATAAAAGGTTTATGACACACTTTTCAACGATTCATGATATTTTCTTATAGTAGATTTAATCTTGGAACATATAGTGAATCCGGTGGAGGTGTTATGGGTGCTGCAATGGGTACGGGAAATGTTGCTAACCAAATAATAAAGGATAAATAAATAATTAAGACTTGACCTTTAAAATTCTAAAATATCATCAACTAATTTATTTAAGACTATGAAACTTTTTGACTTTTCAGGTATTTCTATTATTGGTTTGCCTTTTAATTCGAATTCAGTTATTACATTATCCTCAGGAATCTCTCCTAGTAGATTGATATTAAGATCTTTTAACTTTTTTTTTATTTGGCTTGTATTCCCCTTAACTCGGTTGAGAATAAGCCCCAATTTCTTATAATTTGTAAATTTTTTTGCACTTTCACGGATAGCAGCAGCAGTTTCAATACTCCGCATAGAGATGTCTGAAACAATCAATATAAAATCTACTGTTTCTATCACCATTCGATTAATCTGTTCAAGTCCTGCTTCACAATCGATTAAAACTATATCAAAATCCTTGGAAATCGATCCTATAACCTTTCGTAAGAGAGTATTTGAAGGACAAAAACATCCTGGCCCCTCAGGCTGCCCAATTGAAAAGAGACTAAAGTTTTTACTTTCAGCTATCGCGCTATATACTTCAAAATCAATATTTTCTGCTACCGCTTTGAAATCAGTTGCTTTGGTTAAAATTTCATCAATAACCTCAGTTCTTAATTTTTCAAGACTTTTTTCAGGAATCAAATTTACTATGTGACTGAGATGAGGATGTGTAGGATCTGCATCAATTAATAATAATTTATATTTATATTTTTCAGAAATAGCCTTTGCTAGGAGAGCGGTAATTACTGTTTTACCAGAACCCCCTTTTCCAACAATAGATATTACAAGAGGTTTATTTTGCAATTTTCTCTCTCTCCACTAAGACTTGTTTAATATTATAACACTCTGCTTGATAAGGGCATATTTCACAACCCCAATCATAATCACAATCAATTCTTTTCTTCCAATTTTCTATTTTTTTTAACCATTTTTCATCAATAAATATATTAATTTTAGAAGTGATTTCAATAAAATCATCAATTACATTTGAATAATTGTTAACAAAAATTATTTCCATTGATTCAATTAGATTTGCAAAGCGTTGCTTAAACAAATAAAAAATAGCATTCCCTAGAAAATTAAATGTAAAATTCTTAATGATCTTTGTGCCAATTCTACACCAAAATCTCCTAGGAATTGTGCGTATTAAAAAACCTTCAATTCCATTAGATATAAAACTAAGTTGTCTTAAAGAATCCCAATCCTTTTCAGATATTTTTTTACCCCCAATTAGAATTATCATTCCAAAATCAATAGAAAATTGATTAATATTATTTTTTTCAAAACCGATTAGGGTTATTCTCCCATTTTTTAGTTGATTTATAAAATTTGGTTCAGAAAAGGGATATATCAACGAAAATGATTTTTTATTGATACCTCCTAATTCTAAGCTTGTTTCTTCTTGAAGAATTATCTCTTTATGTTTACCTAATTCTACTTTGATATTTAATTTTTTAAAAAATCTTGATGGATTTGGATCAATTTCATAAAATAATACATTTTTCCCCTTCTTAGACCCAGAATTTAAATAATCTCTTAATTCATTAAGGAAATTTTCAAATATTTCGAGATTCATAAAGATAAAATTATAATTGTATAAAAATAATAAAAAGAGAGGATTAATAGTTTTAACTCTTAATTGTTTTGTTTATAATTTCTGATAGATCAAAAGCTTTAATCTGCTCATCATTAATATTTGCATTGAATTGATTTAGGCAGAAAGGACAACAAGACACAATTCCAGCAGCTTTAGTATCTTTTGCTTCATTTATTCTTTCCTTAGCGGCAAAACTTGATAAATCTTTAAATGAAGACCTTACTCCACCTCCAGAACCACAACACCAAGCATTTTGTTTATTTCTTGGCATTTCAATCAATTCAATTCCTGGAATATTTTTCAGTATATCTCGAGGTGGCTCATAAACTCCCATATGACGCCCGAGATGACAAGGATCATGATATGTTAATTTCATATCAATTTTATTCTCAAACTGTATCTCATTATTCTCCATTTTTTCTTGAATAAACTCTGGTAAATGTAATATTTCAATACCATATTCAAGTCCAAATTTCTTTGGATAGGTTTCTTTTAATGTACGATAACATCCAGCACATGAAGTTATAATTTTCTCAATTCCCTCGTTTTCAAAGAGTTTTATGTTTGCTTCAGCAAGTAATTTTGCTTTTTCAGTTTGTCCAGTCATATAAACTGGGGATCCACAACAATGTTCATCTTTAAGTATTTTAAAATCAATTTGGAGGCGATTTAAAATTTCTGCTGTATTAATTGCAATGGTTTTTTCTCTATAACTCGCAGTACAACCAACAAAATATATCATTTTTGCATTAGGATTTTGTTTGATATTTGAAGGTATCCAATCTGTTCTATCTTTATGGTTTTCCATATATGGATTATATTCTCTTTCAATATGTTCTGTATAATTTACTTGTTCTGGCATTGGCCCTAATCCTTGGTTAACCGCCTCTTCTCTCATTGCCATTAACCACTCACCAGCATAATTGTGGATTTCAGGAATTTGGCATTGTTGAGTACATGCTAAGCATACTGAACATTGATAAAATATTCGTGCTAAGTTTTCAGTCCATTTAAGTTTATTTGAAGTAACCGCCCAAGCTAATAGATTCTTACCTCCTAGATAATAGGCTTCAAATTTCCCAAATTCTCCCGAAGGACAGACACGAGGCCACCCATTTTGATGGAAAGCAGTTCTACATGTGCCACATTTTCCACATTGATAAACTACATCTTTATAATATTCTAAATTTTTATTACGATCAAGTTTTTCTATGTCTGGTATATTTAATAGTTTAGTTATACCAGTATCCTTATTATATTTCATTTCTTTTTTCTCTGGCATATTAATCACCTTCAATTCCATGTCCAGGATTCATTATATTATTTGGATCCAGAAGTTTTTTTATTTTTCTAATTAAATCATTTGTAGCAGGTAATGTTTTACCTTTATGGTTTTCAACAACCCACAATGGTGGTTTATACATAACAACGCCATCCAACTCATGAACAGCATCAAAAATTTCTTTTAAAATCTTTCTAGCATTTTCAATATCTTCTGGATCGTTCTTATTAAAACAAATATTAGCACGAGCAACACAATAATGACCTCCAAACATAATTCTGCTGTAAAATTGAGGTGGTTTATTATATTTAAGAATAATTTCTCTAGCTATTTCGTAATACCTAGTGATATCCGCTGTTGAGCAATAAGAGCCAATCCACTCGCCACCTCCACCTCGAGCAAAGTTCCAACATCCCCATGCTTGAACAGGTGTATAACCCCCAAAACTAGGAAAAATATCAACAAAAACACCTCTCATATCACTTGGAAAGGAATCTAAAAAGGATTTTGCCGTTTGGGAATTAATTCCAAAATCCTTACAAATTTCTTCTATAGCGTTACATTGAGCATTATGTTGATCTTCAGTATAAGCTTGTGTAGTTACTACACCAACAAAATCTGGGATCCCTAATTGAACAGGATCTATAGCAACACTTTTCTCATTAAAACCTTGAATTGCTTGGCACCAACCCATATTTAAAAATACAAGGTCTACTATACCTAAACCTGCTTTCGATAGTTTAAGCAATATAGGTACACCTTTATCAACTGTTGGTGCTAATATTGCAATATCCTCTCGGTATGGTAATCTAGGCCATAATTTTACTGCGGCTTTCGTTACAATTCCTGTCGTACCCTCCCATCCAATAAATAATCCTGCTATATCTGGTAAGGGCTGTCTACCATACCATTTATTTGAAATACTGCAAGATCCTGCTCTAATTAATTCACCCGAGCCTAAAACAACTTCCAATCCATTAAGAAATTCTGCACCAGTTCCTCCTATCATCCCAAGATCAAACATTCCATAACATAAACACGACGGAATTACACCGGTTCCCGGAGGAGAAAAAGTAACACCCGCTCTAAAATCTGGATGATGTTTATTGAGATACCCTATGAAATCAGCCCAGGTAATTCCTCCCTCAACAACAGCATACATATCATCTTCATTTACTTCAATTACCCGATTCATCCGTCGCAAATCTACAACAATTCCCCCCTTTCGAGGTGTTGCAATAGAACCAAAATTGATTCCGGAGACCCAGGGTACAATTGGAATTTTATATTTATTTGCAATTTTTACGATTTCTTGAACCTCCTCAGCATTTTGAGGCATTATGACAATATCGCATTTCCCTTCTGGTTCTGCTGAAATAAAATCATAATGATATAAAAATTGTATCTCAGGTTCGTCTGAAACATATCGATCTCCGACAATTTTTCCTAGTTCAATAACTATATCGCCATTATTCATTTTATTTTCACATTATTAGATTTTAATTTAATAATATATGATAGTGTAAAATATAGACTTAATATTATTAAAGAGTTTTCTTGTACTAATTATTTCACATTAACGTCTGAGCGAACAATTTAATTTTTTCTCTTATTATTTTCTCAGAAGCAAATCGTGCATCACCAACATCAACATCAATCAATAACATGGGTATACCCACTTCATCTCTTAGTGCTTCTCTTAAAATTTGAGGGACGCTTCCAAATTGCTTACATCCAATATGAGAAGTAAAAATAAAACAATCAGCAGAATAGTCTTTTGCTAATTGAACACATTGATCAATAAAAGAATAATAAAATTCTGCAGATTGTTTAACCATGGGTGCTTCCATTGCTTTCTTTGCCATACCATAAAACATGGTATCCAAATCTGATTTAGTATTTATTGGTTCAGCAAAATTATAATTAAAAATATCAAAGAGAATTGACATACCTAAATGGCGATCCAACCATTCTCCAAGTTCTAAATCAAAGAATATAATCATATAGGGCCAAATACTCCTTATTTTCTCTTCCCCGGCATGATGACTTTTATTCTTGTACCTTGTTTTAGCTAATTCCAACATATCAGTATAAAAACTCAATTTTTCAGCACGTCCAGAAAAATATATTGAAGCAGCCGCAGCCATGGCATTAAACATATTTTCTACTGGACAAGGTAAAACCTTCTTTAGCTCGAAAATTTCTAATTCTAATTTAGAAACTTCATTTTCTATTTCAATAGCTTCTTTTAATTTATTATAGTCAGGTTTTTGATTTATGATCTTACCTAATTGTTCTATTCCAAGCTTAATTTGCTCTCCATGGTAATGGTAACTCTTTTCTTCTTTTAGAAATGGTAAATCAGGAGCGATAAGGGGGATTTTTTTATGGTAAGAAAAGAAGGGATATGAAGCATATGTATTATCACATGGTGCCGTTGGAGTAATAATGGCGTCAAACTTAAATAAATCGTCTAATGTCATTCCCATTGTTCCCTTCTGTGAGGTACAAGTATGAAAAGGGTGTCCCCAATTGGTAATCAGATCGTAATATGGTTCAGAGCCATGCGGTAATAATGCGGCTAAAAGATATGATACTGCTTCAATGCATACAGGGATACAATCAAAACATGATAGATAGTCTGTAGGAAACGAGAAATGATGTCCAATTATTGGTAAACCTTCTCCTGCTTTCTGAATGTAATCTTCCATAATAGATTTCAGGAGATTTAATCCAATTCTTAATGAAGGAATTCCTTCATCCGGAAGTATCCCATTCACTAAGCCAGAAGTAGATATAACTGCTTCATGTAGCATTTTATATGGAATGATTCTATTTTCCATTTCAACTTTATTTACCATTTCATACTCCCATATTTTTTATTATCTTTAAGATAGTGTTTGTGTAAACATATTAATTTTTTCTTTAAATGATTTTAGAGAGGTCATTCTAGCGTCTCCCGCATCGAATTCTATAAGAAGCATTGGAATCCCTACCTCTTCTTTTAATGCTTCTCTTAAAAGTTGAGGAACTGAGCCAAATTGTTTACATGCTATGCTTTGTGTATATATAAAACAATCTGCTGAAAAATCTTTCGCAAAATTAATGCAATATTCAATAAAAGATCCAAAAAACTCGGTTGATTGTCTTACCATTGGTAATCCCATAGCTTTTTTACTCATTCCATAAAATATCGAATCTAAATCAGATTTAGTATTAATTATATCATAAAAATTATAATTAAAAATATCAAATAGTACACTTAATCCTAATTCCCTATCTAGCCATTCCATTAAATCTATGGAGAAAAAGGTAATCAAATATGGCCAAATACTTCTAATTTTTTCCTCTCCTCCATAATGTTCTTTATTTTTATACCGTTTCTTTATTATCCTTAACATTTCTTGATAAAAAATCAGATTCTCTGGGGTACCTGCAATAAACATAGTTAATCCAGCAGAGACTGCATTAAAAAAGTTGGATATGGGACTTGGCCGTGCCTTAAGCATTTCAAAAATTTCTAATTTTATCTTAAGAACTTGGTTTTCTATTTTTATACCTTCTTTCAACTTTTTATAATCTGGTTCCTGACCAATAATCTTACCAAGGTTTATAATTCCTGATTTGAGTTGATCAGCATAATATTGATAGCTTTTCTCTTCTCGTAAAAATGGTAGATCAAGTAATACCAATGGTATTCTTTTTTCATATTTAAAAAAGGGATAAGAAGCAATAGAACAATCACAAGGAGCAGAAGGTGAAATTATAGCGTCAAATTTGAATAATTCATCTAGAGTCATCCCCATTGTACCCTTCTGTGAGGTACAAGTATGAAATGGATGTCCATAACTGTGCATTACATCATAATATTTTTCAGAACCACCTTCTAAAAATGTTGCTAAGAAATATGAAGTGCCTTCAATGCAAACAGGAACACAATCAAAACAATTAAGGAATTCTGCTGGAAATGAAAAGTGATACCCTATAACTGGTACACCGTCCTCAGCTTTATTGATATATGATCTTAAAACAGGAACTAAATTCTGTAACCCAATTCTCAATGAAGGTGCACCTAGTTCAGGCAATATTCCTTCCACTAACTCTTTTGTAGCAGAGCTAGCGTTTAATAACATTCTATATGGAATGATCCGATTAAGATTTTGGCTACTATTACTTATTAAAACCACCATTTTTTAAGGGTATTAGATCATTTCTAGAAAAGCTTCTATACGAGTTTGTAACCGACTTGTGTCTGCTTGGTAAAACTCTCTATCAATATTAAGTATAGGTATGTCAAGATCTTTCAATTCATGGGTAAAGAGCATGTTATCACAACCGTGTAAGTCACAGTTGTTAATACGCTGGAGTAAAACACCCTCAATGCTTGCTCTTTTAATTTCATCTTTAAGGAACTCAAGTCTTCTTTCATGATCATCCATCATTCTTGGACATGATAACCTGTAGTATAATCTTCGAGAGATACTATCTAAAGGATCTTCATTAGCCCTCAAATCTACATCATCAGTAAAATTACGAGTTCCAAAACATAATACATCTGATGCTATAATAGCGCCTGAATTTTCTATTAGGTTGGTAAAATCGATATTATCAACGACACTTCCAACTAAAATGATTCTTTTTTTATTAGATACATCAATAGCTTCACGTTCATTTAAGAATTTAATCAGTCTTTCTAAATTTTCGTTAGCAATCTCTTTTGGTACTGAGGAATTTGACATATTAATTTGTAGGGCTTCGGTACCAGTAAGTTTAGGATTAGACTGAATTCTTAATTTATGAATCTCTCTTAATAATCTTCTATTCTCATTATGAATCTTAATAGAATTGTTAAGCTTGGCAGGTGTTATTTCTGGGATTTTAAATGCTTGTTCTAATTCTTCCTTGAGTTCTTCAATTTCCTTTTTAAACCAATCAAATCCCTCATCTGTAATAATATGAGGTATAGCTATATAGAAGCTCTTAACATCTTTTTTGAAATTGTCCCGGTTAAACACTTTCATATTAAATAGTTCAAACATTCTTCGACTATGATCACAACTATTACATACGGCAAAACCATCTAAAAAATCATATATTCCTCTTAGTGCCATATCTAGTGTTGCTCTGACGAATGAACAAGTAAATCGCACCATGTAAATATCACCTAAATCCGTGTCTTTGTTTCCAGTCGCCCTTATCCTAAATGGTAATAAATCTGCTGCATATAATAACTCTTCTGGAATGTAAGTACAATAATAACCTACAACTTTATTACCTATTCTTTGCCAATTTTCAATATAAGAATTTCTAATAGAATCAGATATAGATAAAAATGGATCATCATGTAAATTTATACATCATCACCTTACTTTTTCTTTTTGTACATAGGATGTTTACCAATCATCAAACATCTTGCCAATTTTAAAGCAGCAATATAAGATCCTTTGATTTTTGCCTTTCCTGGGATAATATATTTCAAAAGTTTTATTACTCCAAAAATATTGTGTTTTGAACGAATAATATCACTTATCACTCTCAGAATTTTCTCTTTCTTAACAGTAATAATTATTCTTGCAGCTGGGCTCTTAGCTTTATCAGCATGGCAATTGAATTGCTCCTTATCTGAAGTTAAAATAAACGTTAAATATCCTTCTAAGTCTTTTAAATATAATTCAATTTCCTTCCCTTCATATTTTCCAACATTTCGAAATGGTTCATCTTGTCCATACAAATCAACTAGCATTTTAGCTAGCCGAGCAATGTTGAGAATTTTGGTCTCCCTAATTAAATTCTCTGCTTTTAGGTCTCTGCTCAAATTATGAAATTTTTCTATTTCAGTGATATTATCCACCTTTCAATTGATATTGTGAGAGAATTTAAAGATTTATTCACAATTTACGTACTGAATATTATTATATGATTTTTCAATTATTTAAAGATTTATTCGAAAAATAGAAAGGGGTGTCAAGAAAGGAATTTTAATTTAAATTATTGTCACTCTATTTTCCCTATTATTAAAATCACTTTTTATAAAGGTTTAAGGTGTAGTTTTCGTAAATTTTAAGTAAAGCTTAAAAAAGAAATTTTAGAAATAAAATTTATGAACTCCTAGATTTTATATAATTCCTTCTATATTTGCGAATAAGAAAAACAGTACCTGTCACCGCAAACAGAGAAATTGGAATCACTATAGCTATTGTTAAACCCAGATTGAAGATTTGAGATGAGTTTACGGAAGATAAATAAGATTGTATGTCTATTTTTAGAATAAATCCATCCATGTTTCCACTATAAATATCCTGAAAGGCGTTATCGCTGATAAACAATGATTCTGAATCAGTTAACCCTACGATGTATAAGGAATTATTATAACTATTCATAGAATATGGGCATTCTCCTCCAGTTCCTCCGAAATAAGTGCAAAATTCCACTTGATTTCCGGGAGAAAATTGCATTATAACTAAATCAGATCCACCTGCTACATCCTTTTGAAGTGCTTTTTCTGTAGGAAACCCATTTCCGATTCCACATGCATATAAAGAATTCGAAGAGTTAACAGCTACTTGATGCAATGTGTCCCAACCATTTCCTCCGAGAAAAGTGGAATATTCGAGGGTTTGACCATCAGGACTTATATTTGAAATAATTGCATCTACTCCACCAGCATAATTATTTTGTAAACCTTTTACCGTGGGATAATCATCAGATGCAGTTCTTCCGGAAATAATAATATTTCCTGAGGTATTGACTGTCAATCCAAAGGAATCCTCATATGAACTACCCCCGAGATATGTTGAAAACATAATTTGCCCTGTAGAATTAAACTTTGTGATGTAGATGTCTCTCTGATCACCCAAAATTTCATCCTGTAAGGCATTTTTTAAGGGAAAATTATCACTCAATGTATATCCTGTTATTATAATGTTACTTTCGAAATCTAACGCAATATTGTAGCCACCATCTCCTTCACTGCCACCCAAAAATGTACTAAAAAGGATATTAGAGCAGTTATGTGACAATTTTAGAATAATAGTATCAAAAACACCCCCGAATATGTGCTGAGGAGCATTTAAAGTGGTGGTGAAATTCGATGATCCAGTTGCACCTACTATCAAAATATTACCAGATTTGTCTTCAATGAGATCTACTAAATTTTCAGCACCATCTTCCCCTATATATGTTGAATAAACTAAGGATCCATTTGACGAGAATTTTGAAATAAATCCATCAGTTGCACCACTGAACTCTTTTTTTAAAGCATTGTCAGTTGTGGGAAAATTTCCAGATGTTGTTTTACCGATAACTAAGATATTATCCTCACTATCGACTATCACATTATTACAGCAATCCAAATCATTTCCACCCAAGTAAGTTCCCCAAATTAGGTCTCCAGAAGGAGAATGTTTTGCTACAAATCCATCTCCTCCGTTCTCATGAATATTATCACTTGAGCCCCCACCATATTCTACTTGGAACCCATTAAGAACAACAAGGTCTGTTGAAAATGTTCCACCCACTACAATCACATTACCCGCTGAATCAATACACATTCCTGTAATAATATCTTTTTCTGATCCTCCGAAATATGAACAATAAATATATGGTTTAGCATTTTCTTTTACTGAACTTACTGAATTAAGCAATCCGGTTAGAATCAATAGGTTAAAAATTAAAGTTAAAAGAATATAATATTTTCCAACTCTTTCTTTTAAAGTTTTCATTAAAATCAATTGAAATTTTTCACTTCACAAAAAAATGAATATGGAAATGGAATAAAAAGAAAATACACAAATCTATTATAAAACTTTAAGGTCCACTTTTTGAACTAAATTTTTTCATACGGTTCAAAAGTCTTACAAATTGAGTCTTCTTTTATGTATTTATTTTTTATTTTGCAATGAGATATTTCCTCATGATAATACACACAATCAACACACGAATAAAGGTGATTTCTTACTTTCTCTTTAATTTCCTTTAATTTTTCGGGATACACCCCCTTATTTAACATTAATTTAAGTTTCTCGTATGGAGTAGCCGTTATTTTACAGTAAATGATATTGGGGGAGGGAGGTTCCCATTTTTGGATTAAAGATACTTTATTAGATGTGCTTTCCCGTTCTGTATAACCACATCTACAGGTTTTTTTTCTTAATAAACTTCCACATTCAGGACAAAATTCAACCATAAATCTCTTATCATCTTAATAAATGTTTTAACCAATTTATTCTAGTTCATTTAAACCCTTAGTTTTTATATCTGGACGTGGTGGTACTCTATAATAAATTTGTGTAGGATATCCGATGATTATTACACCCCACACAAAACCGTGAATCCTAGCAATTTTCTTCCGTGCTTCTAAACTCCATGGAGTATTCATGGAGAGAACTCCATGAGCTAATCCAATCCAACAAGTTCCCAGTCCTAATGTTTGAGCACATAACATTCCGTAAGTCAAAGCTATTGTAGAGTTCATACCATCTCCTGGATTACTTGAGTGTATTATCATTACATGGGGGGCATTATAAAATATGGTGTCTATTCCACGTTCTCTGGCCTTTCTCATATTTTCACTATACCGTGGATCATTTGAAGCAATTATTCGATCCATAACCACTTCTGACAACCTTTTGATTTTATCATCATCAGAAATTATAGTACATTTTAATGTTCGCTTATTACCTCCCGTAGGGGCATATTTCATAGTATCTAAGACTTTTTCTAATAAAGCCTTTGGAACTTTTTTCTTTTTAAAACCTCTAATTGAACGTTTAGCACTCATAAATTTATGCATAGTTTCATACGGAATTAAAGTACTTGGATCCTGAACTTCTTCAAATGTTAATACGTCTCCTAGATTCTCATACAAAATCGCATCCAATTTACACATTGCTATGCACCGCCCACATAAATAGCATTGATTATTAGGATCTTCAAATAGGATTTTATTTAGTTCTTTATCACGTCTAAAATAACCTTCGCATACATAATAGCAAATTTGACAATTGTTACATTTTTCATAATCTATTCCTAATATTGGCATAATTAATAAAAATTCAGTTTAAGTAAATTTTCGATTTATTTTTGCTTCTTAGAATAATGAGAAGTATTATAATTATCTTTTTTTAATTTCGAAATTTACATCTTCGAATTTATTATGGATTGTGCGGTAGATTTTAAATTTTCCATCGTCTACCGCATGATTTACTATTTCATTAATATCACTTTCATTAAGAAAGCTTTCTGAAACAAGTTTTTCAATTTTGGAATAAATTAATTCTCTAATCTTATATGTGAATCGATTTTTCTTTTTCTCATTAATAGCTTCTGACAGTTCAAGATGTTCTTTATGGTCCCAAATATTTTGGATAAGCTCATCTACTCCTTCACCTGCAATTGCATCTGTCATAGAAACTGGGGGTCTCCACCCACTTTGAAATATAGTATCATCAAGCATCATTTCAATTTGAACCGCGATATCTTCTCCACCTTGATCTTTTTTGTTTATGTTGTACATGTCCCCAATTTCTATTATTCCAGCTTTTTGCATTTGAATTGCATCACCATATCCAGGAACTAGAACTACTACGACAGAATAAGCAAGATTGTAAATATCAAATTCAGCTTGTCCAACACCAACAGTTTCAATAATAATTACATCCATTCCATATGCTTCATATAATAAACTGATATCAAAAACAGCTCTCGAAATTCCCCCTTTATAACCTCTCGATGCCAGACTCCGTAAAAATACTTTTGGATGCAGTGATATATCGGTCATACGAACTCTGTCTCCTAAGAACGCACCCCCACTAAAAGGAGATGTAGGATCGACGCAAATTATACCAACAGATTTTCCATCTTCCAATAATTTTTTTGAAACTTCACCAGTTAATGTACTTTTCCCAACACCAGGAGATCCAGTAATACCTATTATGTAGGAATCATGGCTTTGCCCTTCAAAATGCTTAAATATTTCATGTGCCCTTTCTGGCTCATTTTCAATAATTGTTATTAATCTTGCTAAAGCTATTTTGTCGTTTTGTTTAAATTTACTAATTAATGTATCAATATCATATGCCCTATTCAATGAAATACATTCCTCAATGAGATATAGATGTAGAATTATAAATTGATAAAAAAAATATTACATATCTTTTTTATTTTTTGACATGCGTTTTAATAAATTCGACAATATCTGAAGTCATTGAGCCGGGCCCATATATATTAGCGACACCCATCTCTTTTAATTTAGCAAAATCTTTTGCTGGTACTACTCCACCAACTAATATCATAATATTATCAAGTACTCCACGTTCTTTTAGAAGATCAATAACTTGCTGTGTATATGCAAAATGAGCTCCAGAATGAATGCTTAATCCAATTACATCAACATCTTCTTGTATAGCTGATTCCACAATTTGTTGTGTATTTTGAAATCCTCCAAAAATAAGTTCCATACCAGCATCCCGGATCGCACGACTGACGACTATTCCACCCCTCCAATGACCATCGATTCCAGGTTTGCTCATAAGTACTCTAATTTTCTTTTCACTCATATTTTACACCTCAAAAATTATATTGCTAAGGGAGGATCCCAAGTTCCCCAGATTTCTCTGTAAATATTACATACTTCTCCACAAGTTGCTCCTTCTTTAGTAGCTTCCATAACGATAGGCATCACATTTTCTTCTTTTTCACAGACATCTCTTAGTTTGTCAAAAATCTTTTCTAATTTTGCATTATCTCTGCGAGCTTTCAATTTTTCAATCCTAGTTACTTCAATATCTATTGCTTCTTTATTAGTTCTAAAAACGTCCGTAACAGTATCATAAGGTACAGCATATTTATTTACACCAAGCATTACTTCATCACCACTTTCAATTTTCATTCTGCGTTTATGGAATGCATCTCTCATTTCCTTGTATAAGAATCCAGTAGAGAGTGCTTTATCAATGGTACCTACTTTTTGGATTTTATCAATATATTTCCAGACTCTATCTTCAACTTCATCAGTAAGCCATTCGATAAAGTATGATCCAGCGAGAGGATCTATAGTATTATGAATTTTAGTTTCATCTGAAATAACTTGTTGAGTTCTTAAAGCAACTAATGCAGCTTCTTCAGAAGGTAAACAAATAGCCTCATCATACGAATTCGTGTGTAATGATTGACATCCCCCTAAATTAGCCTCTAATGCTTGGATTGCAGTTCTTACGATGTTAATTTTGGGTGATTGAGCTGTTAAAGAAGATCCTGCAGTTTGAACATGGAATCGGAATCCTAAATTTCTAGGATCTTTAACTTCATACTTATCTTTCATTAATTTATACCATATTCTTCTTGCGGCTCTAAATTTCGCTATTTCTTCAAAGAAATCTTTATGAGCAGCTAAATGGAATGCTAAACGGCCAACGAAATCATCAGCTTTCCAACCTCTCTCAATTAAGTTATCAATATGAGAACAGGCACTTGCAAATACAAAGCCCAATTCTTGGACGGCATCAATACCACCCTCTCGATAATTGTATCCTGTGAAGTTAATTGGATGCCATTTTGGTACATTTTTTTGAGCAACAGTCCATTCTATGAAATCACAAGCCAACCGGAGAATGTGATTAGGAGGGCTATTTTTATATGGAATATATCCAACTGTCATGGTAAGTATATCATTTTGTGTTGTTCCCATTAATTGTTTTAGGTCATAACCACGCATTTGTGCCATATTGAAGTACATTGAACAAACAGGAGCGCATGTAAAAGGCTCTACCACTAAGGCAACACTTATCTTATCAATTGGAATATCTTCGGTAAGGGCAAAAAGGCTGTCTATGCAATAAAGAGGTACACCTGAAGTACCAACTTCTGGTGCTCCATCCGCATTTGTAGGATCGATTCCATTAAAAGTTAGAGCATCCACAGCTGCACTAAAACCAGTCTCCCCGTTTTTATATAAAAATTTCCATCTTTTATTCGTTTCTTCAGGTGTTCCATGACCTGAAAATAATCTCATTGTCCAAAGTCTTCCACGATACATTGTTGGATATACACCCCTAGTATAAGGCTCTTGTCCTGGAAACCCTAATTTGTCGAAATAATCTCCTTTTACATCTAAAGGCGTATATAAATGTTTTATTGGAATATCAGAATCAGTAACAAATTTTACATCACGTTCTTTCGCATCTTTTACTTTTTCATCCCAAGAATCTTTTTTTTGCTGAATTTTATATAGATAATTTTTATCAAACATAGTTCAAATCTCAATTTTTAACTATTTAAGTTAAATTTTCATTTAATTTAAAGTAATTTTTTGAAGTTAAAAAAATTATAATAATTAATGAACTTACAATTGAGATTATAGAAATGGATAACAAAGTTACAGAATATATAGAAAAACAAATATCTCCTCAAAAAGAGATTTGTCTAAGTCTTAGAGAAATTATATTAAAGACTTTTCCTTCTATAAAGGAAGAGATGAAATGGGGAGTACCCAACTATGGAAATTTGTATTATTTTGTTGCTCTAAAAGCGCATGTAAATTTAGGTTTTTCTATTAAAAATTTGAATAATGATGAGATTAAACTCCTTGAAGGAACTGGTAAAACGATGCAACATATAAAAATAAAAACTGTAGAAGATATCGATGAACAAAGAATAGTAAAATTATTAACAATGATAATGGATAAATAAAAAAGAAATGACTTTTAATAAATTTAAAGAACAATAAAATCTTAAATAAATTATTAAAATCAAGCGTGCGAATAATCATGTCTGAAAAATTATGGTTTAAGGTCGCAAGGAACTTCATAAAAGCAGGACAATTGCCAATACGAGTAAGCGATATTATTATAGAAATAATGCAAACCTTACTGACTGAAGAACAAGCAAAATTTATAACCTTGTTGAAAAAACGTTCTTACAACATTGACGAAATAAAGCCTTTAACAGATATGGATGATAAGGCTCTAAATAAGATGCTAAACGACTTAATGGACATAGGTGTGATTACTGGGATTCCTAGCAGAAGTACAGGTATTATGGTTTATCGAAAGACTCCACTACTTCCGGGAATTATTGAATTTACCTTGATGCGTGGTGAAACTGACGAAAGAGCAAAAAATTTGGCAAAATTATATTCCAAATTATATAAACAAGTAGTCAAAGACACTCAAAATAATTATGATCAAATGGTCCAAGAATTTAAAAATGGGCCTTCACTTGATAGAGTTGTTCCGGTTGAAGAAGAAGTAGTAGTAAAAGATGAAGTTGTTTTACCACTAGAAGAAATTTCGAAATTAGTTGAAAAACATGAGAGTATTGGAGTTACGGTATGCTATTGTAGACATAAAAAAGATCTTCTTGATGAGCCATGTGAAGTAACTGAAGAAAGAAGAAACTGTTTTGCTTTTGGTAGAACGGCTGATTTTCTCATCCAACATGGTTTTATAGAAAAGATCTCAAAAGAAGAAACAATGGAAATAATGAAGAAAGCCGAAGATGAGGGTCTTGTTCATAAAGCGTTTCATACTAATTTGGATATTGAAAAGGATCTTGATGGTATTTGTAATTGCTGTAAGTGTTGCTGTGGAACATTTCTATTACATTATACGGGAGCTGTTCCCTTAATGGATTTAACTTCACATGTAGCTCATGTTGATGAAGATTTATGTTCTGCATGTGGAACTTGTGAGCAAAGCTGCGCTGCTGAAGCTATTGAACTCATTGATACTGTGGCTGTTGTTAATGAAGACAGGTGTTTAGGCTGTGGAGTTTGTGCTCACTTATGCCCTGAAAATGCAATAAACTTAGAAAGGACTGAAATGAGAAGAGTTTTTATACCTCCTCCAAAAATAAGTCAAAAAAATTAACTCTCATTTTTTTCTTCTTGAGTAGAATTAAGAACAATTTGTTCCTTATGCCTTGTAAATCGTTTTATGATTTTATCATAGGCCTTTTGAATGAAGTATGAAAATAGAAAAATGAAAGGCACAAATAATAAAACTAAATAAAGATTCTCTCGCGCAAATATATCTATATTTAATCCTTCCGAAAGAATGGAAGTATAGATAATTAGAAAAATCCTATGGAATAAATAAACACAGAAAGTTGAATAAGCAACTATAGAAAAAGCCTTATCTATTTTTATTCTTGGGAGTAAAAGTTTAAACGATTTTATAAAAGCATAAGATAGTGATATTATAAAAATGATATAAACCAATATTATCAGATCAGTCAATAGAACTGCTACAGCACATTCAATTATACTAGGTTGTAAATCTAAAATCTGGAATAAAAAAGTAGTTCCATATTCTGAATTAAAATATGAAAAACAGTATTGAGTTAACAGTAAATATATTACAATACTTAGAGCTGCCGTTCCAAATCCTACAATAATTGGAAGATATTTTGGTTTTTTAGTTAAAAATTCTTTAACTTGAGTATATTGTGATGATGTATATATATTTGCGGAGACTATGCCCAGAATAAAAAGAAGGTAATAATAGAAAAAGCGGTATTCGAATAAACCGGTATAAATATTAATAATCGCAAACATAAATAAAATAATTAATGCTGTAGGTATTATCCGTTTAATAGAGCCTGTAGCACTTAAGATTATAAATATCAAATAATAAATTACAATTATACCAATAAACCAAAGAGTCCAGATAGCCCATCCATATGCTGGGGCAACAATCATTTGTATTCCAAGAATATGTGCGAATATGTAGAAAAACCCCTGATCCCAGTAGCCAAAAAAAATAATAAATAAGATCAAGGCAATCCAATAAAGGGGAAATATTCTTAGAAACCTTTTTTTAAAAAAACCAAATAATTTTTTAGTATTATTGATGCTTCTGTTATTCTTATTTAAATAAAGTCCAAATCCTGAAACGAAAACTAATGATCCCATGGCGACGTGAATTCCAAGTGTATGAAGTAAAAATCCTTGGTAAGGAGTATAATCCATAGGGAAAGGATATGCATAATTATTTGGTATATGAATCAAAACCACAACAATGAAAATTGCAATTATTCGAAGAATATCTAATTCTGGGAGTTTTTTGCGTTCCATATTTAAATATCCAATTAAAAGTTTAATTACCTAATTAATTTTATTTTGTATTATTGTACATTAATAAACTTAATCGGAAATTTGTCAATCAACTGAGATTTTAAGACAAAAAATCATAACATTCTAAAATTGAAGAATTTATTTATTATATGAAAATATTTTAAAAGAGATCCTACAAAATAACATCATAAAAATAAAATACTTAGTGTTAACAATATGCTTTTTCAAAATATTTTAGATATCATATTTGGATGGATTTATGATAACTTATTCAATATAGTAACCGTTGCAATCGCGATAATAATTGGATGGATTATATATATTATTTTTAAAAAGCAAATTAAGCGATTGCAGAGACAAGGAAAATTAGAGGAATTAACTGCAAGAAATCTGCAGAGAATTGTAAAAATATTAATTATTCTAGTTATTTTAAGTATGATTTTAGTTCAATTCGTGGAAGCAATAGGGCTAATTACATCCCTATTCACACTTGTAGGGAGCACTATTCTTGGTTTTGCCGCAATAAGCACATTTGGAAATGCAATTGCAGGGATAATTATAATGACAAGTAGACCATTTGTTGTGGGTGATTTTCTTATATATAAAGATAAAATCGCAAGAGTCTATGAAATCAAATTAATATTTACGAAATTGATTGATTTTGACGGTGTCAAAATTTCTATTCCTAATCAGAAATTATTATCAGATGAAACGGAAAATCTTGGTAAGAAGGATGTAATTAGAAGAAAAATTAAAATTACAGCTGACTATAGTGAAGATCATGGTAAAGTAGAGAATGCCTTATTAGAAGCAGTCAATTCTATCCCAGAAGTATTGAAAGATCCTAAACCTTTTGTTTCGATATCAGAATTTCAAGAATTTGCAATTGAATATACATTATTTGTATTTATTAATGATATTAATTCGATGATGAAAATGGAAGCTGATTTAAGATTAGCTGTTTTAAACTCTGTAAATAAATATGGAATTGACATTAGTACCCCGAGTATAGTTAAAAGAATTGAATAAATAAGCCAAATAGTCAAAATTAATTTTCGGGGTGAGAATCAAATTCGAAATCTTTCAAAAAAAATAGGTAGAGTTAGACGCAAGCCAAAAAAAATAGGAATCCCTCCAGGTACTTTAGTATATACTGGAGAAAAGCCAAAAATACCAACAAAAATTAATATCTACGACTATAGCAAAGACTATTATTCTGTCAGTGAGAATGTAAAGCCTGATGAAAAATTGATAGATATAAAAGATGGTATAGTTAGATTAGTTCACATTACTGGATTAGCTGAAATAAAAACAATTGAAAATATTGGAAACCTATTTGATCTTCATCCCCTTGTTTTAGAAGATATTTTAAATCCTCATCAACGCCCCAAATTTGAAGATTATGAAAATTATATATTTATAGTTTTAAAGCGACTCTTATGGAATACACAAAATAATGTTTTTGAAATGGAACAAATAAGCTTAATTCTTGGAATAAATTTTGTAATTTTATTCACAGAATTTGAAAGTAATGCATTTAAACCGATTTTAAATAGGATTAAAGAAGCAAGAGGAAGAATAAGATTAATGAAAGCAGATTATTTAGCTTACTCTTTAATAGATGTTATTGTAGATAATTATTTTATAATTCTAGAAGATATTAGGGAAATTATTGATAATTTGGAAGAATTACTGGTAAAAAGTCCTGACCCCGATGTATTACAATCAATTCATAAATTAAAAAGAAATACGATTGATTTAAGAAGATCTATATGGCCTTTAAGGGAATTGATAAGTAAGCTACAACGGGAACTATCTAAACTCATTAGTGATGAGTTACAAATTTATTTAAGAGATCTCTATGATCATATATTCAGAATTAGTGATCTCCTGGATAATTATCGAGATATAATTTTTGGGATGTTAGATTTGTATCTTTCAAGTGTAAGTAATAAAATGAACGACATTATGAAAGTTTTAACCATGATCTCTACTATCTTTATTCCATTATCTTTTCTAGCGGGATTTTATGGAATGAATTTTATTATTTACCCCAATTTTCAGCTTGATTTGTTTATAATTCTAATAATAATCATGATAATTATCAGCTTATCTATGATTTTGTTGTTCAAAAAGAAGAAATGGATATAATAATTTTAAGATTGAGAAATGTAATATCTAAATTTATCATCATCGATCTGCCATGCTTCAAAGAAATCAAAAGCTATTTTAGTATCCCATAAATTATCTATATTTTCAATTCCTTTGTAAAGATCTGTCAGAAGTGTAATATCACAAGGATAATCTCTATGTGATGGATAAAGTTCGAGATTATTCTGTGTATCACACAATTTTATTAATTTGGAAAGGGTATGAAGGACTTCAGGAAAGTTCTCCCTTTTAGGTAGGAACTGATCTCCATAGTAAGCTACATCAGTAGTAAATAGTTCACCAGTAGAGGTTAATAAACAAATAGAGCCTGGAGAGTGCCCTGGACAATGGATTACTTTTACCTCTATATCCCCTAAACCGAATAAATCTCCATCCTTTAATGGTTTAATCACTTTTGCAGGAGGAATTAGAAAATTTTGTTTTGCATATACCTTTATCGCTTCATTGGGAGAATCTTTAAAATAAGAAACATCGTAAGGCTTTGAGACATAATCTACTTCGTTTTCATGTATGTAGACTTCACCAAATTCGACATTACCCAATGGATGATCCCAATGATAATGAGTATTGAAAACTAAAAGCTTTCTTATTCCTATTAATTCATCTACTATCGGTTTTAAAGGGGAAAGTCCACATCCTGTATCAAGTAAAAGGGCAGTGTGAGAGCCTAAGAGTAAATAAATATTAAGAGGATCATTTGTATATACGGGATCAATAAGTGAAATGTTTTCTTTTATGACGTATAAATACTCCTTATGTTTTGAAACTGCGAAATGTTGGTTATTATTACTCATAATTTAAGTTATGATAATCATTGATTTAATATTATTTAAAATATGAATTTCTGCAGAATTGGACATAATTGGAAAAACACTAATAAAGCTATATTTTTCATATCCAACTTCAGACCTTGAAATTGAAATTCTAAGAAAATTATAAAAAAATCGTGTTGGTAGAATAAATTAAAAGAAAAAAAAAGATATCCTCTAAGTTCGATAGTCAACACTTGGAAGTTTATTTATAGGGTAAGGTAAATATGCATCATCAGGAATAGGATCAATGTAACACTTCCTAAAGTTTGAATCTTGCATTCTACAAAATGGAACTTTATGATTATAAGCAGGGTGTTTTACCATTCGCATCCATATCTTTTTTAGTGATTCTTTTCGAATATTTCCAAATGAAAGAGGCGCGAAATCACAAGGACAAATATCTCCATAAGCAGAAGCATAGAATTGAATATTTCCTCCTAAACATCCGATTCCCGATAAGTAAGACTCTACAGAATTTTGCCAACTTTGTGATGATAGCGGCGGGAGTTCACTCTTACTGAATTTTTCAGCCGAGAATTGATGTAAATCTTCCCTCAGTTTAAAAGTTAACATTTCACTTGTATCATGCAGCATTTTTCCAGTTGGAACACAATCGAAAAGCATTAAATTATGAAGCCTTAATTCTTTAGCGTATTTATATAACTGTCTATAAATACCTTTTTCGGCACCTGAGCGGGTAGCATATGATGAGAATCCCGCAAAAATTCCTTTTGATTTTGCTCTTAAAAGACCTTCGATTGCAATCTCGAAGAGCCCAGGCTTACCTCGTAAACTATCGTGTTCTTCTGGATTAGGTGAGTCTATACTCAAAAAAACTGAATAAAGACCCGCATCCGCAAGTTTCTCCACATTTTCATCTGTGAGAAACTCTCCATTCGTAAACATTACAGGCATTGCTTTCTTATCATCTACATAAGATATAAGCTCAAAAAGGTCATTCCGTAATAAAGGTTCTCCTCCTGTAAAAGCAATAATGGTTACTCCTAATTTCTGAGCCTCGTCAATTAGCTTTTTTGCCTCTTCTGTGGAAAGGTATTTCTGATTTTCCCTAAGATGCTTTCCAGCACTGCAATGAACACATTTACATTGGCAATTATACGTCACAGCAAATGTCATTGCTAAGGGAAATGGATAAGGCATCAGTTGTGATTTTATTAATCCTTTTAAAGCACGAAACATAGGTTTGCTACCGACTGGGGGAGCAAACGTGTTTGCAACCTGATACTTTCCTTTCCATTTACCAATATTAGTATATTGTTTATAGAAATTTGCTTGTAAGAGGAGCATAAAAACTAAACGGTATACCACAAATCTATCGAGGATAGGATTGAGAATCCCTGAACCTTTTACTTGGCCTGACTCAAGCT
>JAEOTW010000192.1 GCA_016839655.1 Promethearchaeota archaeon
ATATAGAAAAAGGAGGAAAAAGGTTAGATAAATGGCTTCTCGAATGACCACACCTAAACCAAGATTCCTCCATTCTATATATCTTTTTTTTTTTATTTAAACTTAGTTAACAATATAATACAATTAACTTGTTTTTATGACAAATTCTTCTTTAAGGAAAGGCTCTAGTTTGTCATTAGAAGCTATAAATGGAAATTTTACATTTATTGATAATTCATAATCAATTTCATTCCCATCAGTAGAGAAGATTTTACCACCTGCTTCTTTTAAAATTAATATCCCTGCTGCTACATCTACTAGTCTATTACTAGGTCTCAAATTAATAAAAGCTTCCATACTGCCTTTTGCTATTTGACATAAGGTTAACGCACTACTTCCTAATATTCTTATTCTAAAAAATCTTCTTATTAATGGGCTTAAATCTTGTAAATTCTCCATTAAGTTTTTCATTGGAAGATTAAGTTCAAAAAAGCACTTGTCTGTAATATCTAAATCAGAAACAGAAATTTGCGAATTATTGATATAAGCTCCCTTTCCTTTTTCAGCCCAATAGATATCTTTTGTATTCAAATTAATTACTACTGCTTTAGTAATGTCTTTTATTCTGTTTCCATTTGCTAAAGCGATTGAGACAGAACAGTAAGGTACACCTCTAACGGCATTATTAGAACCATCCAATGGGTCCACGATTAATACATTCTGATTTTTCTTGGCTTTATCAATATCTCCAATATATTTTTCTCCTAGTTCTTCGCTTATTAATCTTAAATTAGCTTTTGCTTTTTCCAAAGATTCAATTATTACATTTTCAGCAATTAAGTCAATTTCCATTGATATATCTCCACCAGCACCTCTGTTCTTTTTTCTAGCGGCTTCTTCTGTGCCTAAAAGAGGATTCACAGCATCAAATACATTATAGGCAATTTGCTTTAAAAAGTTAATATCTAATTCCATTGAAATCAGAGTAAAATATAATTATAAAAAGAAATCTAAATAATTACTTATTTTTTATGGAGAATCTATAAGTGTTAATTCAAAGTTTATTATTTCCTTTAAATCATCTAGTTGTATCGTTTCCATTAGGATAAGAGCTTTTTCGAAGATTAATTTAGGTCCTATTTTCAAATCTTCCTTTGAATAAATTTTATCGATTTTTTTTGAAGTTAACCAGTCTGAGATTAAAATTCCTTTTCTCTTTTCTTCATTAATAAATTTATTAGCAATTATTTTATAATTTAATAATGTTTTATTGTTTTCAATTTCTTCAATTTCAAATAAACCAAAAAAGAAAGACTCTCCAAAATGATCAGAAATTTTCGAATTTAACCCATTATTATCTCTTAATGGTACAGCGATTTTTGTTATCGGTTTCTCTTGAGTTTGAGTTAAAATGATTATCTTAAAAATTTGGGGAAATTCTTCTTTTATTTTGGTAATAATATGACTTTTTAATGATTGAATTTGAGCTAATGAAAGATTTTTATTTAAATCAATTATAACCTCTAGAAATATGTATCTTCCATACGATCTAATCTCTAGACTCTCTATTTTTTTAATTTTTGGAAATGATTCTATGAGTTTGTTCACTTCAGTCCTTTTTTCAAAATCAATTACAGCATCTAACAAGGTTTTAGTTGAAGTTAGGAAAATATCATATCCTCCTTTAGCTATAAAAAATACAATGAATAAACCAATTATTGAATCCAAAAGATAGAGATTAAAACTAATACCGATAAATCCCACTAAAACTGATAATGAAATAAAATTATCATATAACTTTTCGCTTGCTTGAGACTCAATTATCGGAGAATTCGTTTTATTCCCTATTTTCTTTAAATATAAAGTTAGCAATAAAGAAATTAGGAAAGATATAACTAAAAAGATAAAAACTGAGTTAGAGACATTAATAATTTTTGAACTACCTGAAATAAAGTCCAAAATATCTCTAATAGATTGCGATAAAATACTATAGGCAGTAAAAAAAATAAATAATGAAATAATCAAACTGACTATATTTTCAATTTTATAATAACCATAAGGAAATTTTTCATTTGGTTTTTTTCTAGAATAAGCAATTCCTATTAAGGCAGCTAATACCATTACTATATCCGTAAGATTATCAAAAGCATCTGCTTGAAGTGCGATACTATTTGTTATTATTGAAAAAATTAATTTGAAAACGAATAATGAAGCGTTTATAGTTAATAATAGAAAGTTCAAAAATATAGGACGTTGATAATACTTCAGATTTTCACTGGAATCCATCATTTTAGAATTACGTGTTTTTCAATAATCCATTTATCTACAATGAATTTCTGAGATTTTTTCTTTTCCTTCACATCATATTCACTATGAATAGTACTTTTTGGAATCCAAAATTCATCTCCAGAATCCAATGTTATTAATAAAGCCTTCGGACTTTCTACTTTAATTTTAGCTTCAATTTCAATGGGATCCCTTGAAGCGCTAAATTCTGTGGTTTCAACTATATGTAACCCATCACGCGCGGTTATATGTTCTGAAAAAACACCGTATTCGCCTTCTTCATCAACTTCTTCTTTTTCTATTGTTTTTGCTTCAAAGGTTCCGCTTGTTGCATGTTCAATTTTTTCACTTAAGATATGACCTAGCAGTAAGGTTAGAAAATTAATGTTTGGAAATCTAAGTTTCTTCTTATATTCTCCTATTTTTACTTGTAAAACTTGACGAGATTCATCCTCCCATCCTACATAAATCTCTGTTTTACGTTCTTTAAAAACATGATAACCTCTCCAATTTGCACTTCTTCTATGAAGAACTTCTAAAATGCAGATAATTTCTTCAATTGATAATCTTACTGTCTTTCCCTCACCTTCAGATGGTCTCTCCCAAGATCCATTTTCTTTTCTATTAATACAACTTAAGAAAATATACGGCACTTGTCTTGATGGACTTGTTACTCTGACACTTGTCTTTTGCCCATAAAAAGTTTTTGTATGAAAATCTGCCAATATGATACACTTATGAGTTATGTTAATTAGCAATCTTTCAATTGACTAAGAAGATTATAGTAATTTATTGATTTAAATCTGATTAATAATACTACTATTTTTTCAAAAAATAATAAATAGGTAAAAGTTTTATTAAGTTTGATTTTATATAACCCTAAATCAATTATTTTTCTAGTGTATGAATATGGAAAAGAAAAATGATAAATCCAATGAAAAAATTGAAAAGAGAGTTATTGTAAGCAGTTCTGGTGATGTACAAGAATTCGATGAACATATTAGTGCGATGGGATCTGCTAAAATTTCTGGTGGAAAAACACCTAAATCTTTACGAGTATCTGGTTCAGGAAAAATTAATGGAGATTTAGAATGCAATGGCATTACTTCTTCGGGATCTTTAACAGGTTCGGGCAATTTTACTTCTCATGCCGATATAAGTAGTTCAGGTTCATTCAACATTGCGGGGTTTCTTTATGGGGATGAAAATGCAGATTTTTCAGGTTCAGCTCAAATAGGAAACCTTGTTAATATTCAAGGTACTTTATTAGTTTCAGGTTCTTTTGAAGCAGGACATTTCGTAAGAGGAGAACAGGGAATAAAACTTTCTGGATCATCTGAAATAAATGGAAACCTTTCTTCTGAGAAGAATGTTAGGATTGATGGATCAACTAATATTGCAGGAAATGTAGTGGGAGAAGATGTTCTTTTTGGAGCCTCTGAGGACATTAAAAAGAGACAACATTATAGAGTTCATGGCAGTATACTGTCAAAGAATAGAGTTGAGGTAAACAAAACTCACGTTGATGGAGATGTGAAAGGAAAGTATATAATAGTTGGTAAAGGGTCCGAAATTCTTGGAACTGTGTATTACGTTAAGAATATTGAAGTCGATAAAAAAGTAAAATTAGCTAATGAGCCAATCCAGATTAATTTAGATGAATTATAATCAAAGAAATCCGATTACATAGTAAATCAATTCAAATTACATTAATTCAATTTCTACGAGAACTGATTCAGGAATCTGAATTTTCATAATGAGATGCATACTCCGTTCATTTGCAATAATTTCAAAAAGTCTTTTATGAATACGCATCTCAAACTTAGCCCACGTACTAGTACCTTGCCCACTAGGCGCTTTCATTACAGGAACACGTAGTCTCTTTGTAGGAAGAGGAATAGGACCATTTTTTCTAATGCCTTGTGATTTACACACGCTCTCTATTTGCCCGCATACTGATTTTAGTGCGTCTAATTGAGTAGATGATAACCGTATGCGTGCTTTTTGTATGTTTCACTCACCAATAGAAATTATATTTAAAATTTATGGTTCTTGCTTAAATTTTATGGTTTTTATAATTATTACTCGTAAATAAATTTTTTTATCTTACCTTCTAGAAGGTACTTATTTACGATAGAAAAAAATTTCAAACCTTAAAAGAGAAATCAAGTTAGGACGCATTTTAAGAATCTTTTATTTGAACTTAGATTTTATCTACCAATCAATCTTTTATAATCTGTATATCCTCCATAATTCAATCTCTCACATGCTGGACATGATTCAATGACTTGAGAATCTTTCGTGATAGGTACCTCTTCTTTGCTACTCCTCAACTTTTCTAGTAATCTTGATTTTTTTTTCATTTTTTAGTCCTATCGTTAATCCCTATAATCTAAAAATTCACTATTATCATTACATGGCATTACTTATTTAAAGATGCATAGTGATTTTCATAAGCTAAACATAATAACCCATTATTAGATATTTCTATTGACTCAAATTATGAAAACCCCAACAAAAATTTGTTGCCCAATACAAATCTTTTAAACTATTTAAGGGGTGTGTTAGTGAATAATACATGAAAGCATTGATCAAACTGTTCATCTTTTAATTAGATATAAGTTTTTATTAAAAAAAAAAAAGAAAATAATTTTTATCTCTTACGTCTGTGATATATGATGAAAATGGTCATTACAGTGGCAATAGTAGCAGTAATTATCAAACCTGTCCAAAAATCCATACCTGTGGAAGCTATATAAAGCCAAAGTGTGATCTTGAATAATAAATTCCATTCAGAATCTGGATCATCATAAGATTCGAAAGCTGAAGTTCCGTCTCTGTCACTATTCTCTTCATATTCAGGGTGGGGGAAACTAAGAAATACAGTACCACTTCCATATTCAAAAGTAATCATCCCGGGTTGATCATTGTGTATATATGTCATTATAGGATTAACATTGGACATGTCTTCAGAATGGAAATATCGCGATGACCAATAAAGCAATTGATAAGAGGCAGGTTCATCGGATAGATCTGGTCCAGTTGATCCTTGATTAACATTCATCTCAAGTATATATGTACCTGACGGGATTTCTGGATTAGTAGACAGAAAATAACCGTCGATAAGATTCAGTTCATTAGCACCAAAAGAAGAACCACCACAGATACCGAAATATGAACCACCATTCCTAAGGAAATTCCTAATAATCGCTAGACCTTCATCCCCTAGAAGTGCATAGAATAATAAGGAATTCCCTCCTGGAAAAGCTAATATATCGTAATTAGATAGAACACCGCCGAGTATATCATTCGCATCTATACCATTCACGGTAGCATTCATCCACTCAAACATTTCTACTAAAGCGTAATAGCTGCTTTCTAACGCGCCACTATCATTATATACTGCTATATTAACACCCTCTAGATCATTGCGTCTTTGAGAAACTCCATATCTTATACAAAAGATATTGAATGTCACAAGTAAAGTGAAAAGGGTAAACAAAAACAACTTTCGTGATCGCAACTTATTTAGTTTAAAAAGATGATTAGTCATATTATCTGCACTGATTATGATATTAATTTCATTTATTTTATTAAAGTTATTTGACTTAATAATAGATTAAACTCATCAGATTATTGAGCTTAATATTATGACTGATGAAGATATTTTGACTAATAGAAAAGTGATTTTTGTGGTTTGTGAGTCAAGAAAAACCAAGTAAAAATTTATTTCCTAAGTGCACGTTTTTTAAATATTTCTTTGCGATATCCAAACTCTTTAAAGCTTGTTTTCGTGGTGTGATCCCTAAATCCCTCATTTGGTAATCACCATGAAATATTAGAAGGCTATATGGGATTTCAGGATTGATAGCACTAACAAATTTAGCAATCTGCTCGACTTCTTCATGGTTTGTATAGCCTGGGACCATCAATGTGCAACCACTCATTTCAAATAAACCTTTCCTTGTCCCAAAGTAATTCTCTGCAAGAAATTTGAAATTTTCTAATGTTCTTTTGTTGCTTATGCCACATAATGCAAGATTTAATTTTTCATTAAAACTTTTTAAATCAAATTTGATATTTCCTCCTGTTTTAATAGCTATTTGCATACATTGTTCAATCCAATCTCGGTTTCCAGTACCGTTCCATTCCCAACAGATTCTCATATGTCTTTTCTTATCCTTTATTTTCTCAAGAATTTTCTCAGCTAAATTAATTGAAAAAGGTAATTGAGCTTCAGGAGTACCTCCAAAATAACATAGACATGTGATTTTTTCATTTTTAACTATTTGAATAGCTAATGTGTCTACATCGAATAAATGTCGTTTTGAAAATAGTTTGTGAGAGGAATTCTGGCAAAATAGACAATCAAACGTACATCCATAAAAAAAAGCAGCATAACTATAGGTCCCAAATTCAGGACCTTCATAATTTGAAAATTCAGGATATCCTGAGGAAGTTCCCGCAGGACAAAACCATCCATTGCAACAGTTGGTTGGATTAGGATCTATATAGCCATGGATATATCCCTTCGATTTTGAAGGATATGGTAATTGTCCTGACGTTCTTAACTGCAAATTTCGCAAACCGCAATAGCTAACATCATTTTCAGAAAGTCTACATTCATTAAGACATAAATTACATCTTAGCTTAATATCAGGTCTTTCTGCCTTTGGGGGCATGGGTGGGAGTTCTACAAGTTTACGAACCTCAGTGTGAACATCTAATATATGTGGTTTAATTTTACTCCAATCTCCTTCTAAAATACATGATCTACAAACTTGTAAAACCTCTGAAATTACTTTATCTGTTTTCCCACAAAATTTACAGACTCCCATAATTACAATTAGATGTTTATATTCATTTCTTGCATATAACTGATATATCAAATAAAATAGATTATTTTTGTTCTTTTCTTTATTTTGGTAAATTTCAAAGGATAATTAAAAGTTGAAGGTAAACTTTTAAAATAAATGTAGTTTAGAATATTCAATATTAAATTTGACAAAAACACAGGTTATTTATAAATGATAAGAAAAAGACTATTTTCATTTTTTATAATCCTATTAGTAAGTTCTGTTTTCTGTATTTTTCTATTTTCCAATTCAGCATTAAACAATTCTGTTATAGTAAATGAGACAGACGAATCTAATAACTTGTATAATTTAAGATCTAGTGGACCAGAAATTAATATAACTACTCCTGAGAATAAACTATATACTGCACCCATGAGTGGGTATTTTCCAGCGACGTATGGCTTTGAAAATGATGAGAATGGACTAGTTCCAGAAGAATGGTTAGATCTTTCAGATTCTAGTACAAGTGCTACAATTATAGCCAGCCAATCTGGTCATAATAAAGTTTTACAGCTTCAAGATAATTCAGCTTCTGGATGGGCTCGAATGTATCAGAACTTTAATGATGGAGGAAAACAATCTGGTACAGTAGAACTGTTTGTAAGGAAAAATTTCGATTCAGGAGCATCTGCTATATGTATACAACTATTAGATAGTACTCAAACAGCTATATATATCTATGCAGACGCTATTAATGATGGAAAATTTATTTATTATAATGGAACGGAACACGAATTTTCACCCGGACTCTATTCAGATGATACATGGTTCCATCTTAGGTTTGATTTTGAAACAGGGATGGGCGGATACCGAGGATTAAACCCAGATACTTTTGATTTGTATATTAATGGTGTAAAAACATTAAGTGATACACCTTTTTGGAATCCTACTGCTGAAGTCACTCGACTTTATTTATTTACTCAAAATATAGCTACAGGTTCATGGTACGCTGATGCTATAGGGTATTCATGGGATACTGAATATAGTATCGGAGATAACGTTCAAGAAGGATTATTACTTAGCTTTGATCTTGCATTTGCTCCGGATTGGCTTGGATATTCGCTTGATGGTCAAACTATTGAAACCATAATAGGTAATTCCACTTTTTCTTTCCCAACTCATGATGGGCTACATATGATCCAAGTATTTGGAAATACTTCTATTGGTACAATGTATCAATCAGATCTATATTATTTTACTACGCAAATGATTAAAATTACTACACCTGAAAATATCATGTATACAGAACCGATGGTAGGGTATTATCCAGCGGTATACGGATTTGAAAATGACAAGCTCGGAGAGGATCCGAATGAATGGACCATTGATGAAGGGACGACTGGAACAATAAATGTAATTGGAGAACTAAATGGACATAAAAACATTGTAGAGTTTCATGATGGAGGCTCTGATGACGTCTGGATGAACCAATATTTCACTGCAGGAAGTCAAGTTTCTGGAACTATAGAGTTTTGGTTTAGAACTAACGATTCTTATGGTGTCCACCACATGAGATTACATGAATACCCTGTACGGGGACCAGATATTGCCGTGTGGGATGGAAAATTACAAGTAAGTGAACTAGGGTGGACTGAGTTATTCACTATAGAGAATAATACATGGTATCATTTTAAAATTGATTTCGAATGCGGAGCAGGATTATATCAAGGATTATCA
>JAEOTW010000193.1 GCA_016839655.1 Promethearchaeota archaeon
ACAAAACATGTTCTAGAACTTATTGGATTAGCTCATGATGAAGTAGATACTTATTATAAGATCACAGGAAGAGGTCCTGTTATGATAGGTGAAATTGCCTTAATCTCTAATCTCTCTGATGATAGAGCCTCAGAGATTGCTGAAAATTTATTCCAAAAGGGTCTTTTTAAACAAATTCCTGGAAAGACCCCAATATATGAAGCTTTACCTCCATATGCTGCATTAGTCAATCAGATTCATCAATTTAAGGAGACTATTAAGAAATTTCAGGAAATCGCCCCACAAAATATCCAAAAAAAATTTGATTCATTAGAACAACACTCTGATAAGCTTAGAAAATTAGATGATTACAAGACTTATCTGCAAATAATGAAAACTAAATTACCCGCTCAGATAAAAACACAATTTGAGCGGTTTGATAAAGAACTTGATCAGGTTAAAAGATTTCAAGACGTTAAAAATTTTATTATTAACTTAAAACAAATTGTCCCTTCAGATATAACTAAAGAATTTGAAGCTATGGAGTCCAGTTTAGAATCAGTAAAATCAGAGATAGCCACCAGATTCGAAAAGCAATTTAGAATTGGTGCTTTGAGTAGTATGGCTGAAAAAATTGTATCTAAAGTAATTTCAGAACAATTTGCTCAAATAACTAAAACCTTTAAAAATAAATTCGTACAAACAACCCAAAATATGCTAGATCAAGTCATAAATCAATTAGGTAGCATCTCAGACACTGCAGGTGAAGTAAGCACAGATTTAGGTACAATTTTCACAGATATTGAGACTGGATTGGTAACTAGTTTAGAAGACTTAGAAGGGAGAGTGTCAGGGGTTTATGATGACATTATTACTGGAATAAATGAGTTGAAGGATTTATTCAGAAAAGAAATCTTTGAAACAATACAAGATGATATAATCTTCAATATTATAAACCAATTGGAGAGTTCTGAGCTTACAATGAATGAATTTTGGGAGCGATCGAAAAAAGCCTCACTCCTAAGCTTTAAGGATATTTGGTTTGTAAAATCAGTTGAAGGGATTATGGCACAAATAAATGAATCATTAACTAGAGTAAAAATGAGGGTTCACATTGTCGCTCCTAAATTAGAAGATATTGATTTAATGGCGATATCTGGATTAAAAAAACATATTAATATTAGGATATCAACAAATTTCGATTTAACTAATCCCAAGGATCAAGTAAGATTTAAACAAATAGCAGCTTATCCCAATATTACAATAAGACATTATCCCAGAGAAAATTTATGGTCAATAAATAAAGATTTCGAAGAAGTTGTAGTGTGTGTTGTATCAAAAACAGTAGAAGGGGAATTCGAAATAGCTGGAATGGGATCAAAACTAGAAGAACATGTAAAACTATTTGCTGCTGTTTTGGAGGACGTTTGGATTCAAAGCAGAAAATTCGAGCAAATTGAAATTACACAAGCAATAAAACAGGCTCCTGAAGTGAGTCCTTTAGAACCTCAATACCAAAAACCCATTATTCCCTCTATACCAAAAATATCCGAAAATATACCACCACAAATGGTTCCAACTCCAGAAATCACTCCTAAAGAAATTATTACACCAAAATTAATTTCTCCAATTGAACCCGCAATTAAGCCTATAGAAATGCAACCTGATATTCAACCTGAATCAGTAATTTCTTCAGATGGTTATTTAACAACTCAATTTGATAATATTTTGAGTAAGATTGATACTCTACCTGGAGAACATATTGGTTTACTTTTAGATAAATTACAGGATGATCTACTTGAAAGAAAAGGTTTCAGTGCTATTTTAAGGCAAATAAGAATGAGTATCGCGCCGCTTAAAAATAAGAGGGATTTACTAAATAACGTCGAAAAAGAAGAACTGTGCAGCAAAATGACCTTCTGGAAGTCCAAATTAAAGCTTTAGCTTAATTATTCTCTATTTTTCTCTTTTATTATTAAAAAATTAGATGAGATTATTATACTTAGTTGCTCTTTAAAATTCTAACCTATACTTTTTTAGATTTTGTTTCATACCTCTAATAAAATATCTTTATCAAAAAAGAAGGTTTTAGAGAATGAAAAATAACAATAAATATTCTATTGATCTTGAAGTAAAATTTAAACCTTTAGAGATAATTGACGTTCCACAATTAATTGAAGAATGTAATAAAGAATGGCAGAATATATCTCTTTGCAATGTTAACGATTCTGTTGTCAGATTAGCAGTTGTTAAAGGAGAATTTCATTGGCATAAGCATGAAAAAGAAGATGAATTCTTTTTCGTTATCGATGGATTATTTATCATTGATTTGGAAGAAAAAACAATTGAATTAAAACCAAAACAAGGTTTTACTGTACCCAAAGGAGTAATGCATAGAACAAGAGCTACTATTCGTACATCGGTTTTAGTAATAGAAAGAAATACGATAAAACCAACGGGAGATTAATGGAGATCAAAATAAGATTGGATTTGTTATGCCAAGATATTTTTCAACTACATTAAAAATATCTTCTTTAGTACCGATATAACCAAAAATTTGATGCTTCGCTTTTCCATGAGATGCATCTTCGATTGTTTCAAATCGATTTAATTGAAGCTCAATTTCTCCATAATTCAAGAGTGGTTTTTCTGGTGATTCAGAATTATATGATTGAATGACTCCAATCTCTGCTTTAGGGTGATCTCTTGCGACATCAAAACACTCATTTTGAGTTTTTGGAATGTTGTCAGAAAGCTTAACTAAAAATCCATAATCTTCACTATTAGGCATTTTTAACACATATCCGATTTTGGCTGGTCTTGAGAAATCAATATCTTCGGGTCTAATAGCTAACTTATAAATATCATCTACATCAATCTTATATGCTATATAATTTTCCTCTACTCTCACCCTATCAGATGGAATAGTTCTGAAGTAAGAAATAGGCTTTGGATCGAATTTAGTGGGTACTAATACTGTTCCTGGATTATCGGGACCACCACTGATAATATTTGCTAAACTCCAACCATTAACTTTAAGGTGCGGTCTATAAAGTACACAATCATCTAAGAATTCAATACCACAATAAGGTACACCGGTTTCATAGGGTTCTTCCATTAATTTAAACTGCCGTGTAATTTCTCCTTGATACCCTTGCTTAGTTGTATAATTGAAAACAAAAATCTGGCTCGAAACTGTACAAGAAGTATCCGAACTTGCTAGTATCTCATAGTTTGCTGGATCTAAGCCGTTAGGGGCTTCCCATTCACCCCAATTCTCAGGATCTTTATAAAAGAAATCTCTTTCTGGACTAATCCAATACCTATCTCCTCCAATCGCTCTGTTTCTTGTTTCAATAATTTTTTTAAGATTTGAATTTACCCATAATAAATTACAAGAATCATCTCGAGGGTAGAGTGCTAAAAGTCGACCGCCATATTCAGAAATTATAGCTGTGCTTTCTCCAGAAACTAATTCTACCAGTTTTGTTTCATTTTCTAGTAATGGGATTAAAATTTCTTTAATATAATAATTCATATTTAACTCTAATGATTAGTAGTATAAATTCATATTTTTAAAAAAAAGGAACTCATACTTTTTACCAAAATTTTTTATTGTAAATAATAAGATATTAAGAAATACACACCAGATCCAACATTAATATTATATATATGCTCATCATCTATTCCTATAATATCGATGTAAAAGAAGGTCTGTTCAATTTTCGTTGAAATTCAATGAAATTAATAAGTAAGACAAAAATACTACTTTTAATAATTGTCGGAATCCTATTCACTTTTTCACCAATAATTACCAATTGGCTGAGGTTTAATGCGGAAAAAATTGATGTTATTAATGTAGATACTGAAAATTTGAAAATCTCAGAAATATCAGAAAAAATTCTTATTGTCGGTAATTCTGGGTGGCTCGATTTTAAAAATGACGGTCATTGTACAGGTTCAGGTACTTACTACGACCCTTATGTGATAAAAAACTTGGTTATAGATGGTGAGGGTTCGGGAAGTTGCATCTGGATTGAAAATTCCACAGTGCATTTTAAAATAGAGAACTGTAAATTATATATTGCGGGTATTTATAGTGCAGGAATCACTTTATTTGACGTTGAAAATTCTCGAATAATTAATAATGATTGTTCATCTAAT
>JAEOTW010000400.1 GCA_016839655.1 Promethearchaeota archaeon
GTAATCTGTTAGAGAGGCATCTCCTATACGAGTATCGTAGAAATAAGGTGTTTCACAAGTTAAACAAAAATATTCATCATCTGTAATATTTTTAAGATAATCAAAGGAAGATGTACCCATTTTAATGACTTGTTGAGGATTTTCTATACCTTCAGCTTCTAAGGAGTCATATATTTCTTGAATTCCAGCTGATTGAAAGACCCCATCATGAAATTTTTTCATAGAGGATAATTCAGGTTCTCCTAAATGCAAAGGTAAATTCTCTCTGGTAACAAAATTGACTAAATTAGTATTCAAATTTCCTAATTCATGTGAAATTAAAAAATATATACCGCCAAAACTAGAATTGTGAAGACTATACGTAAATTTAGGCTTTAGATTTTTCAATAATTCCATTAAGGCTCGAGTTTCTGGTAGCGGGGAGTCAAAACTAAGTTTTTTATATTTAACTGGAAAGGTCCATTCAACTTGTTCGAAGCTTGCGGGTCTATAGTAATTTTTAGCATATTTCAATGGATTAAATTCTCCTTTAAACCATCCTTCATTAAGAATCGCACCATCGATGTCAATTGCTTTAATTAAGTACCAAGTATAACCTGTTTCTTTCGTAAAATCAGGATTTTTTGCTAAAAACCATGATAAAAACTCTAAACTCATACTTCCTATAGGCTCATTAGGATGTGGAAATGCAAAGAGAAGTGCGTTTCTTTCTCCCTCTCCGATTTTCAGACAATAAATTATTCTGCCCTCTCGTGATTTTCCAATCTCTTTTAGTTGAACATTTTCATAATCATTTGCTAGCTTCTTACTAGAAGCATCTAGCTCAGCAATCGTCATGAAATCTTTATATTTTGGTACTTGGTTTAATATCTCTTTCAGTTCCAATTTATTCGCCCATAAAATTGAGGGTTTTCTAAATATTGGTCTAACAATTATTAATATATTTGATCAATTTTGTCAGTATTATAAAATTATCTTTAAATTGATTTATTATGATAAGTGAAAATAAAAACATAATAAATGAAAAACTGAAACTCAACAAAAACTATGCAAATAATAAGAAAAGCCTTACCTTGTTCTTTATTCTCAGTTTTGTCTTGATAATAATAACTGTAATTATCCAAATTGGAGTTAGAAATCTTACAGATAATTATTTTGTAGACATGTTTTTTGCAATTTTAGCTATAACTACACCAACTATTTCAGCTGTCATTATATCAGGTTTAAACGAGGGGTGGAAAGGGATTAAAAATATTTTTGCCGGATTTCGAATATGGAAAGTAAATATTTTTTGGTATTTTGCAGGGTTATTATTTATAATTGCTCCTTTGATTTTTGCTCTTATTTATCTTCTTTTAGGAGGTCAAGCACCAGGCCCAGCACCAACTTATACATTACCTATATTTCTTCTCGATTTGTTTATATCATTAATAACTGGGCCTTTAAACGAAGAAGCTGGTTGGCGTGGATATGCATTACCTAAATTGCAATCCAGATTTCCTGCATTGACTTCAAGTGTTATTTTAGGAATAATATGGGGTTTTTGGCATTTACCATTATATTTTGTTTATGCTAGAATGCCATTTTACATCTTTATATTCTTAAATATAATTTTATCAATTTTTATAACTTGGGGATATAATAATACCAAAGGAAGTCTAATTATTGCGGTATTGTTCCATTATTGTTGGAATATCATGGGAACATATATACCTGGAACGTTAGGATTATTGCCAATGATGATTTTTTATATTGGAGTGAGTATTATCCTAAGTACATATTTGATTATAGTATTTGTTTATTATGGCACAAAAAGACTTTCTCGAAAATCTGAGGAAGAATTGCCTTTTGAGATATTAGGTAATTAAATATAATTCAAAAATTCCAATTATTTTTTTTATTGTCTTTCAAGGAATTAGAGAGTTAGGTAAGCCATAATTTTAATAGAATAAGAAATTAAATTTATTTATGTTAAAAAAGAATTATCAAGAGATAAAAGAACAAGAGGCAGTTCTCGCTGATGGAACTAAAGTAGAAGGTATATATATAAGATGGCTAATCGATGAAAATGTAGGAGCTAAAAATTTTGCTATGAGAAGAATCGAGGTTAAACCAGGATTAAGTGTTCCTCTTCATAACCATCCTGAAGAACATGAAATATATATTTTATCTGGAACGGGTAAATTTTCTAGTGAAAAAGGGGAAACTGAAATTGCAAAAGAAGAGGATTTTCTGTATATTCCTCCTAATGAAAAGCATAGTATAGAAAATATAGGAGAAGATAAATTAATATTCCTATGTTTAATTCCGTATCTTAAAAAATAAACTTAAATCATTTAAGATTCTTGTTCACATTTTCCAATTGCTACCACAAAATCATTTTCATACAGCTTAATTACTCTCACTCCCTTAGCAGTTCTGTGAGTAATTCGAATCGAATCAACAGGTACTCTTATCATTTGTCCTTGTTCTGTTCCAATTAATAAATCCATATGTTTAGCAATTTTAATAGCAATAACTTCATCATTTTTTTCCTTATTCAACGTTATATTCTTTACTCCTTTTGCATTTCGCCCTGTTTTACGATATTCTTTAACATATGTTCTTTGACCATAAGCACTTTGAGTGAGAGTTAATATTATTTCATCGTCCGATACTAGAAGGGTGTCAATTACTTCATCATTCTCTCTTAATTCTGCTCCTTTTACACCTATTGAATTACGACCTAATTCTCTCAATTCTGATTCATCAAATCTAACCGCATAACCTAATTTTGTGGCTATGAAAATATCCTGGAGTTCATTGGAGAGTCTTTTAACACTTATTAATGCATCATTTGGTCTAATCCTTTGAGCTCTTACTCCAGTACTTTTAAATTTTGAGAATAGTTTTAAAGGAGTTTTCTTAATAATCCCATTCTTTGTCGTCATAATGAGCATTTCA
>JAEOTW010000194.1 GCA_016839655.1 Promethearchaeota archaeon
GGATTCGCATCAAGCATGGCTAATGACATCGCTGAAGACGCCATTCCAGCAATCTGTGCATAAGACGTATGTCGTGTATCCTCATGGATAGTCATATCTGTAAATACAACTTTAAATCCTGTAGCTGGCTCCTTTGCTAAAATACAATTACCAAGCCAATCTCTGAAAACCGCACTCAAATAAGATTTAACACGGTCAAATCTCTGTAATCCACTAGTCCCATTTACAAGAGCGCTTCCCTGATATACATCAACAATACGTCTTGCCTCTTTTGCATCCCATCCAGCTTCTTCTCTGAGTATTTGAGCCCTATCTTTGTCATTTTGTAAATCATTAACTTTACCTGTTTCTATTAAATGCTCAGTTGTTGCATCCAAAGGTTCTATGTATAATAAAATACGATTGTGCGTGTTTGCTGATTTAGTATGATATTGTGGACTCTTTTGCGTAATTTTTTCTCTATAAACGATGATTGGTTCTCCTATATTAATTTGAACTTGTTTATTAATCCGTTTTACCAGTATTTCAATTTGTAACGGATCTATTCCTGATAAAATAAATTCCCCCGATTCTTTATCTCTACGATATTCTGCTGTTGGATCTGCTTTAAGCCATTTGCTTACAACATCATCTAATTTATCAATTTCATGTGGATCTTTTGGTTTAATACTTCTGGAGACTACTGCTTCACATGCATAATGAATTTTTTCGAAAGAAGTTAATCTCTTCTTTTCTTCTTTATCTTTGGGAACATCATTAGATAACATAAATGTTTCACCAGAAGGACATATAAAACCAAATAATGCAAATAAATTTCCTGCGGGAATCTTTGGAATATCTAAAATGTCTGTAATTTCCATAACGCCCAATCTTTTTACTCGGTTGCTTGAATCACTATTAATAAGGTAAATTGAATCAGACTGATCAAATGTTCCTGAAAACACGCGTCCAATCAGCGTAGCTTGGTAATTTCTTTTAGGATCAAGGAAAATTTTAGTAATCATACCATAAAGCGGTCCATTAGGATCACTTTTTTGAAGTGCTTGACCAAGCTCTGAATTTAAATCACCCTCCCATATATGAGGGATTCTATACTTAGAAGCACTAATAGGATCTGGGAGATGATCAACAATCATTCTTAACATTGGCTCATCTAAGGGTAAATTATCCCTTAACCATTGAATATCACCTTCATTATACTTTGCAAAAACATCTTGAGGTGTTAACCCTTTTTCAATTAAAATCTCATAAGTAAAACCCCAACCATGCTTAGCTGAACCAACAGCAACGGAATTCTTTGCAAAATCAATGCTCCAATCCGATCCTTCCGGCCTTACTTTTCTAATTAAATCATTGATTTCTCGAGTAATTTTATCAATTTTTGCAAATGTATCTTGGGGGCTGAGTTTTAATTCACTTATTAATCTATCAACTTTGTTTATAAAAAGAACAGGTTTGCAATACTCTTCACCAACAGATAACCTTATATTAGTTTCTGTTTGAGTCATAACTCCTTCAAGCGCATCAACTAAGATTATAGCACCATCACTACCTCTTAGAGCTCTTGAGACCTCTCCTGTAAAACTTATATGACCAGGAGTATCATTAAGTTGTATAATATAAGGTTCCTCATCATCGGGTTTTCGTGGATCATTGAATGCAAGTAGCACTACAGAAGTAAAAATCGTAATGCCTCTCTCTTGCTCCTCGTCATCTGAGTCTGTCATTTGAAGTTGACCGGCATCCTCAGGCCTCATAAGTCCAGCTCTACGTAGTAAGTAATCTGTAGCAGTAGTTTTCCCGTGATCGATGTGAGCGGTGATACTAAAGATTCTTTTCTTTTCATATGAGCCCGCTGTAACCAACTTTTGAATTTCCTCTGGGTTTTTCACTTTTACCATAATTTGTTCACGTTCTATGAATTAAATTTAATTCTCATGTTATAATTAAAGAAAAGAATTCGGGAAATCATAAAAATTTTATGAATTTAAAGATAAAGAGGTAAAATAATATTTCTCATTATGTTTATTGTTTTTTTCCCGGAAGAACTTTGGGTTTGAGATGCAGTTGAGATATTTTTAATTTTAAAATTATCAGGAATTTTATCTTTAACAAATTCTTTTAAAAAATTAGAGAAATTATTAAAATCCCTAATAGTTTCTACCCAAAAATAACCATTACTTTCAAAATATTCTGGATTTTTTTTTTTAAAATTAATTACGTGCTTTTCTTCTGTAATTGGGGGTCCTTTACGAGTGTAAGTTTCAGAAATTTGAGGTCTTTCGCAAAAAATAGCTATATTATACTGATTCTTATCATCCTCGAAATATACTTCAAATAAAATTGTTCCAAAGCGATCTACATGAGAAAATTCCTTTTCCGCATTAGTTTTAATACTATCTCCTAAAGAATACAATTTATCTCTATTAATAGTATAATGGATTTTTGAATCAGAATTTAATAATTCAATAATAAAGATTTTTGATAGATACGGATCTTCTTTATCAGATAGGTCAATTTCCGAAAATGGCTTAATCTTAAAAAACATTTTGTTTGGGTGTTCTAAAAATTCAAGGATCCTTTGATTACAATATTTATATGCTCTTTCAGATATTGCTGAAGCAACATTCCGATTTTTATCTATTGGATCTATTATGATAAGATAATCATTTTGAAAGTGGACAATTTTACTCAATTCTTCTGAATTTCTGTTAAAATAGTCTAGTGGTTTCTTGTCTAATTCATTAAAACTCTCAAAGAGATTTATTAAATCTTGATAATAATAAATTAATAACTCGGTACTATAGCCAATAAAACCAATCTTACCTACTGCACTCTTATCACCATAACTATGACAAACTTTAAAGAACTGTTTCAAAAGCCTTACGTCATTTTTTTGATCAGATGTTAGATTGTTTCTAACAAAATCACTATGCCAAGGTGATCTATCAACTGCTGTAATAGGTCCATTTTTTTTAATGTATTCTAAATCTAAGTCAAAATATAGTACAATATCGATTTTTACCTTTGTATTATTCAAAAAGTAATCAACAGTTATATATGGATGTTCTGCGTATAAAAGACGAGGGTTAAGAAATTCATCCAAATTAAGGCTTTGAAGAATCCAATTGTTACATAAAGCTAAAAAATCCTTTTTTGATTTTTTTTTTGACTTGCTTTTACTAAAACCTTGATATTTAGGACTGTATTGGTTGTAATCTAATCCTATAAAAAGATCAATATCGAAATCATTTTTTAATTGGGTTTGTTTGATTCCAGTCGAACCTTGCGGTTCTATTTTAGTGTAATCGATATTTAATTCTTTTGCCTTGAAGACTAATGATCTTTTTAATTTCTCAATTATATCATTGATTAAGTCTATTTCCTTTTGAGCTGGAGTAATTTCCTTTAGAACTTCCTTGAAAATTTCGTTGTAGTTTGTCATCTACTTATCTAATATAATTAATTAAGCTAAAACTTTTTCTAAATTTTTAATAAAAGCTGGTAAAATATAAAAAAAAGTTATATGTTACCAAAAAATTATCTAAATTTATGAATGTGGAAGAATTGGGAAGTAGGGGTTTGTTGTTTACATTTCCAGATTTTATTCCATTTCCCCAAGTTCCAATGCCAATTCAAATCTATGTAATAAAAGGTAAAAAAAATTTATTTATTTGTGATACAGGTGCGAATAAAGATCAGTTAATACTCGTTAAAGAGTATTTAGAAGAAAATCAGCTTTTTACAAAACCAATTATTATATTTAATTCACACTTCCATTTGGATCATATAAGTGGAAACGGATTATTGCATGGTGCTCAAATTATTAGTCATATATCATGTCGGGAAAAGATGGTAAATACTATAGAGAAAATTAACAGAGAAAGTAAATCAAGACTAGAAGATAAATCGATTGCTTACCCTACTATAATATTTCAAGAGAAATTGGTTTTTCCGGATGATAATGTTGAATTTTTTTATAGCCCAGGGCATTCAGAAGATTCTGCCAGTTGTTATGACCAATTGGATAAAATAATATATGTCGGAGATAACTTAGTTGATCCAATACCTTACTTAACATGGCATAGAATTGATAAATACATATCTACGCTTCAAAAATATCTTAAGATCGAAACCAATACAACAATATTAGGTCATGGTATAGTTTTAGATGATGTATCTCTTATTGATAAAACAATAAATTATATCGAGGAATTTCGAGATTTTAACGTAAATATTTCTGATTTTACTCCTAGGCATGCTGCTTGGTATCGATGGAGTTTTATATCTATTGGTATAGCGCTAAAAAAAATAGGCAAAGAGAAAGAGGCTCTAAAATATTTTAGATATATTGGAGATTTAATATATAATCCAAAAATAAAACCAATTGATGAAGAAGAATTAAGAGAAATAGAAAATCTTCTAAAAGAAGAACTAATCAATAAATGAGTGATTCACATACCCCACCAAGGGTGAGTAGTTCTTCTCATAAGAGTAATAAATTCTCTAAGAGCTTGTTTTTGGTCAGTGGTTAATTCATCAATAAATTTTCCCATTAGTTGCCTTACATGAGATTCTGGGACATTCACAAATAGAACTTCATCTTTTTCTAAATCTCGACCAATTTCAATACCACGAATAGAAATTGCGACTTCTGAATCTTTTGGGGCCTTATCTAATGTTTGTCCTTTGTCTTGAATTTGATGTACTCTTCTAACTCGTTTACCTTTATCAGTAATTAGTTGAACTTTTGGATATAAAGTCCCTGCCTCGACATAGACGCCAAAAACTGCAGGATCAGAATTTCGAAATATAAATTCTGGAAACATTTTCATTTTAGCAGGTAAGATAAGCTCACTTAAACCTTTAGCTGTATCTTCTGCTTTTCTAGTTTCTGCGTATTCGATATATTCTTCTAGTAATCGATATATAACATTATTTGTGAAAATTCTGATGTTATCCTTAATTGCTTGTTCATTAGCTTCCGGTAAAATTGGTACATTAAAACCTAAAACTGTAGCAGAATAAGGATCCAATTGTTTTACGATATTTGCATTAATAATATCTTCTTTTTTTATAGGGCCTACGTCAGCTATGCTGATTTTTATACCATTTTTTGTAAAGTGATTTTCAAGCGCTTCAAGTGAACCTAAAGTATCTGCTTTTAAAACAACACCCGCTTTATCAGTTTTTATCCTAATACTTTCAACTTCAGATTCGATTTCACTATAGATTTGTTCCTCTTCAGAAGGATCCATAATACCTCGAAATGGAGAACCTGCTACAACATCCTCGATATTTGGAGCAAGAATTTTAATACCAGCAGCAGCAGTAATAATATCAACAGAATCAAATTTTTGTCTCGGATCTCGAATTTCATCTAGTGGCTTTGGAGTTAATAGTGCTCTTACCTTAGATTTAATAGGTCTTTCTAAACCACCAACAATGAACTCATCACCTTTATTAATAAGCCCATCATATATAAGAACATCCATAGTTTTTCCCTGGCCTTTTTCTTTTTTAACTTCTAATACAACTCCTCTAGCAGATCCCTCAGAATATTTAAGATTTGTAGTTAAATATTGCTGAACTAGTCCCATCAAAATCATTAATAGTGTTGATATTCCTTCACCAGTTTTTCCACTTGTAGGTATAATCGCAATTTTTCTAGTGAAATCCTTTATTTTATCATACCGATCAATTCCCTTAAAACCCTCTTCTAAGAAGTTGCCTACAATTTTCAATAGTTTTTCATCTAAGAAATCTTTTACATGGGGTTTTTGAGAATTATATGAATCAAGAAAATCCGCGTCTTTTTTTGATTTCCATCCTGAGATTCTATCTATTTTATTAGCAGCAATAACAAAAGGAGTTTTTCTTTCTCGTAATATCCTAACTGACTCCCATGTAATCGGCATAGTTCCAGCTGTGACATCTATTACTAAAATCGCAATGTCTGCAACTGCACCTCCTCTTCTTCGCAAATTTAAAAAAGCTGCGTGCCCCGGAGTATCTACAACTAAAATACCTGGGAGGTTAATTTCTTTATCGGCAAACTCCTGCTTAGATTTTTTTAAAAACTCTCTAATATCTTCCGTTGGAAAATATGAAGCACCAATATGCTGTGTAATTCCTGCAGCTTCTCTTTGTTGAACTACAGTTCCTCTAATGTAATCTAAGATAGTTGTTTTCCCGTGGTCAATATGACCAAGTATACAAACTATTGGAGCTCTGATGACCTTTTTTTCATCTTCAGTCATATTCTATCACAAATCTCAAATTAAGATTTTGAAATGATCTATTAATACTAATATTATAAAATTATTTTCATAAGTTTAGAATTTTATTTTACGCATCAGAAACATATCAAGAAAAAATAACAGATCAATTGCTATTGAGATATCTTTTTAAATATCTACCAGTAAATGAATTATTATTTTTAACAATTTCTTCAGGCGTCCCCATTACTACAACATTTCCCCCTTTTTCACCACCTTCAGGACCAAGATCTATAACAAAATCCGTTGATTTGATAATATCCATATTATGTTCAATAATAATAACTGTATTACCTTTATCTACTAATTTTTGGAGAACTTTGAGTAAATAATTAATATCAAAAGAGCTTAACCCCGTTGTAGGCTCATCTAAGATATAAAGGGTGTTTCCTGTACTGGTCTTTCTTAGTTCTCTAGCTATTTTTAAACGTTGTGATTCTCCCCCACTTAAAGTAGTGGAAGATTGACCTAATTCTAAATAACCTAAACCTACATCTACAACTGTTTTTATAGTCCGCTTTAAATTCGGTATTTTGTCAAAGAATTCTAAAGCTTGATGAAATGTCATTTTGAGAACATCATAAATTGATTTTCCATGATATTTAATCTCTAAAGTTTCCGCATTATATCTTTTTCCCCTACATAAATCACATTTTATATAGACATCAGGTAAAAAATACATTTCCTTTAGGATATAGCCTGTTCCCTTGCATTTCTTACAATGACCAGCTTTTGTATTAAAACTAAATCTTCCTTTTTTATAGCCCCTTTCTCTAGATTCTGGTAATTTAGCAAAAATTTCTCTAATATAATCTAGTGCTTTTGTATAAGTAGCAGGGACTGATCTTGGAGTTCTTCCAATAGGAGATTGATCAATATTAATAATCTTGTCAATTTTTTCATACCCGTTTATTTTATCAAATTTGCCCTCACTAACTTTAGAACTTCTAGTATTTATTAAATTATGAAGTCCGTTATATAAACAATCAATTATCAAGCTAGTTTTTCCTGCTCCCGAAACTCCTGTTATACAAGTAAAAATGCCCAGAGGAATTTTAACATGAATACCCTTTAGATTATTTTCTTCCGCCCCTAAAATTTCAATGAAATCCTTATTTATCTTTCGTCTATTTTTTGGTTGTAAGATTTTTCTTTTCCCAGATAAATATTCTCCTGTCAAAGTCTTTGAATTAAGTATAACTTCAATAGGTCCTTCAGCAACAATTTCTCCTCCCCGTTCCCCTGCTAATGGTCCTAAATCTATTATATGATCTGCACTGCGCATTATTGCTTCATCATGTTCAACTACTATTACTGTATTTCCTAAATCTCTTAATTTCTTCAACATATTAATAAGACGATTAATATCTCTCTGATGAAGTCCTATACTGGGTTCATCTAAAACGTATAAAACTCCTACTAAACTAGAACCTAATTGAGTAGCTAATCTAATTCTTTCAGCTTCACCAACAGACAGAGTGTCTGAACGACGGTTTAATGAAATATAATCTAACCCAACATTTTCAAGGAATGATAATCTGTCCAATATTTCTTTCAATACTTCCTTAACTATTACTCTTTCAGTTTCATTTAATTTTAAATCTTTATAATATTTTAAAGCTTCTTTAACAGATAAAGCAGATAGTTCAGCGACATTGAGCTTATTGACTGTTACTGCTAAACTTTCTGGCTTTAGCCTTTGTCCATTACATTGTGGACAATTTATTCTATTCATGAAACTTTCATAAACATCGCGAGCCCATTCTGACCGAGTTTCCATATATCTTCTGTGTAGTATTGGAATTATCCCCTCAAAAGGTCTTACAACTTGCCAAGAAGATTTAAATTCTCCATTATGGTTTTTGTATCCATTATTATCACTTTCAAAACGAAAATCAATTGACTCATTTTCAGTTCCAAATAATATTTTATGCAGTTTTTTCGGATCGATATCTTTAATTGGTGTTTTATGAGTATCAAATCCATAGTGTTTTGCAACTTGCACTATAGTTTGCCATGAATAACCATTTTCTGAACCAAATCCGGGAATATCTCTAATAGAAGATTCCTGAATTGGAATCTCTAAATCATTTCCTAATAGTAAACCATAATCGAATTCCATTACCGTTCCTAACCCGCTACAATACTTACAACTTCCATGAGGGATATTAAAAGAAAACATTTTGTGATCCAATGGAGGAAATGAAATACCACAATCTATGCAAGCAAGATGTTCAGAATAGATCTGCTCCATCTCTTCGAGAACTTCAATAATAACTAAACCTTCAGTTAAGTTTAATGCCACCTCGATAGAGTCGGCTAGTCTTGATTTAATATCCTTATTCATTACTAATCTATCAACAATAACATTGATATTATGTTTTACATTCTTTTCCATTGAGATATCTTCATCTAAGGTATATTGTATACCATCAACTTCAACTCTAAGGTATCCTTGCTTCTTTAAATCTTGTAATAACTCTTTATATTCTCCTTTTCTATCTCTAATCACAGGCGCCTTAACAACAAATTTTTGATTTTCTTTTATAGAACTTAATACTTGTTGAATTATTTGCTGAGGAGTTTGAGGTTTTATCTCTTTCCCACAATTAGGACAGTGTGGGATTCCAACATTAGCGAATAATAATCTGTAGTAATCATATATCTCGGTTACAGTACCAACCGTACTTCTTGGGTTTTTTGAAAGAGGTTTTTGCTCAATTGCAATCGCTGGAGATAAACCTTCGATTGAATCTACATCAGGTTTATCCATCTCACCTAGAAATTGTCTCGCATAACTCGATAATGATTCAAGAAATCTTCGTTGACCCTCGGCATATAAAGTATCCATTGCCAAACTACTTTTCCCACTTCCGCTAATACCCGTGATAACCACTAATTTATTGCGAGGGATTACAACATCAATGTTTTTAAGGTTGTTCTGCCTTGCTCCTTTAATCGTGATAGAATTCTGACTCATTTTTATAACTAAATTTTATAATCATTTATACAACAAAAATTTCATTGCTTTATTTTATAATCCTCAAATTTTGTATTTTTGGTACTAAGGGGTATTGATTTTCTGATCATGACCTTAATTTGATTAGAAATTTAAAAATAATATGATAATCAGTTAAGGATCAAAATCAATTATTAATGGATTAATTTTATAGAAATTTTATGTCATAATTTTATGTCATAATTTTATGATCCTTCTTAAGATCCTTGATTTTGTCCCTTAAGTAAGCAGCATCTTCAAATCTAAGTTCTTTTGCAGCCATGAACATTTTATCTTCTAAATATTGAAGAACTATATCTAGATCCCCTTCTGCTTCTAATTGCTTTATTTTATCTTTAACAGTTTGTTTAAGTTTCTTAACTTCCCTGTCTTTAAATTCTTGTTCTTCTGAAAGAGATTGTAATATATTTTTTTTAATTGTTTGAGGAGTTATATTATTCTCTTCATTAAATTTAATTTGTTTATTTCTTCTTCTATTAGTCTCATCTATCGCTGCTTTCATTGACGGTGAAATCCTATCTGCATATAGTATAGCTTTTCCATCAACATTTCTAGAAGCCCTACCAATAGTTTGTA
>JAEOTW010000195.1 GCA_016839655.1 Promethearchaeota archaeon
AAAATTTATAAGGTTATAATCAATTAATTTTTATAATCATAAATTCTAATAGGATTAGAAAAAATGAAATTTACTCAGAGTCTGCTTATTTCTAATTATAAAATAAGTTTGAGGATTTTATTTCCTTTAGAATTAATGAGTTTGTTATTACTCTTATTATTATAGAGCGCCCTATTCCTTTCTAGAGCGTATTTTTCTTCTTGAAAGTATAAGGGCTATATATTTTAAATAAAATTATAAAAGGTTAAAAACATGGTAAGTAAAAACGATATTGCTGTTTCCGAAATGATGGAAAAAATTAGAGGAGCACTTATCCTCCCTGATAGAGCATATTTTTTTGATACAACGCTCCGTGATGGGGAACAAACTCCAGGTATAAGTTTTACTCATAAAGAAAAGCTATCTATTGCTCAAGCTCTTAATGAGTTGGGAATCGATATTATAGAAGCGGGTTTTCCTATAACATCTCAGGGTGATTTTGAAGCTTGTAGAGATATTGCAAAAATGGGTTTAGATTCTGAAGTGATGGGTTTAGCTAGAACAGCGAAACCTGATATAGATAGAGTTATAGAGGCAGATATGGATAGTATACATCTATTTTGTGCCACTTCAGAACTGCATATGAGAGAAAAACTTCAATTAACTAAAGATGAAGTCATAGAAAGAATAAGAGAAACCGTCTCTTATGCTAAAGAGCATTATTCTACAGTATTATTTTCAGCTGAGGATGCAACTAGATCAGATCTAGACTTTTTAATTAAAGCTAACCTAACTGCCGTTGAAAGTGGAGCCACACGAATTAATATACCTGACACAGTAGGTACTATCTCTCCAGTAGCTTTTGGATATATTATACGGAAGAATTATGAAACTTTACCTAATAATATTCGTATTGCAGTCCATTGTCATAATGATTTTGGTCTTGCTGTTGCAAATACTATTGCTGGGTTCGAAAATGGTGCTTCTGAAGCTCAAACAACAATTTTGGGCTTGGGTGAACGAGCAGGAAATGCATCTTTTGAAGAAACATGTATGTCTCTTTATGCTTTATACCAAATACCTATGAATATTATAACATCAAAAATATTTCCTACAGCTAAATTAGTAGAAAGTTATTGTGGTGGAAAAGTTAGAATTGGACGATTACAACCCCTTATAGGTCAGAATGCATTTGCTCATGAAGCAGGTATTCATGCTCATGCGATGATTCAACATGCACGAACTTATGAACCCATTACACCAGAATTAATAGGAATTCACCGTACTGACAATGTGGAAGCAATTATCAAGCAATCAATAAAACTTGGAAAACATACAGGTGGTCATGCTCTTAGGGCTAAAATTAATGACTTAGGAATTAAACCTAATGAAGAACAATTTACGAAAATAATGGAACATGTAAAGAGTCTTGGTGATAAAGGGCATGAAGTTTCTGAAGAGGATTTTTTAGCCATTGTAAAAGATGTTTTGGGTGAAATACCAAAAGAAGAACAATATGTTACGCTTGAGGAGTTAACTGTTTTAACTGGATCTGTTACACCTACATCAACAGTTCGATTAAATATCAAAAATAATGGAGATATAATAAAAAAAGTAGCATCTGCAACGGGAGTAGGTCCTGTAGATGCTTCTTGTAAAGCAATTGTTAAATGCTTTAAACCGATGAGTAAGATTGTACTTTTAAATTTTCAAATTGATGCTATTACTGGTGGAACTGAAGCATTAGGGCATGTTACCATTGAAATCATGGATGTTGAAAGTAATATGGTAGTTAAAGCTAGTGCGATTCATGAAGATATTGTTCTGTGTTCTGTTTTATCTCTGATAAAAGGACTAAATCTAATTGTTAAGAAAAAAAGCCTATCATTAAAATAATTAATTTCAATAAAAAATAGAGATTTTAAGAATTATGGTTTTAACAATTAGTGAAAAAATCTTAAGAGATCATTGCGATCAAAAGGATCTTTCTGCTGGAGATTTTGTTTTAGTAAATATTGATAAATGTTTGGGTAATGATATAACTGCACCAAAAGCTATAGAAGTTTTCGAAAAAATTATTGAAGGAACTGAAAGAAGTGTTTTTGATCCGAGTAAGATAATATTGACACCAGATCATTTTACACCAAATAAAGATATTGCTTCGGCAATACAGTGTAAAATTTTGAGAGATTTTGCAAATAAGTATCATATTCAACACTATTTTGAGGTAGGAAAAGTAGGAATTGAACATTGTCTTATTCCTGAACAAGGTCTAGTATCTCCGAGTGAATTAATTATTGGTGCTGATTCTCATACTTGTACATATGGTGCATTAGGAGCGTTCTCTACTGGTGTTGGCTCAACTGATTTAGGTGTGACTATGGTTCTCGGAAAATGTTGGCTTCAAGTACCTAAAACCACAAGATTCATATATTCAGGTCAGTTGAATAAATGGGTTTCAGGAAAAGATTTAATTTTATATACAATTGGTCAAATTGGTGTTGATGGGGCAACGTATAAAGTTATGGAGTTTACAGGAGAAATTATTGATAACTTATCTATGGCAAACCGTTTTACTATGTGTAATATGGCTATCGAAGCAGGGGCAAAAACAGGGTTCATTTTTCCAGATAAAATTACAAAACAATATCTTAAAAATGTAGGAATCTCGAAATATAAAACTTATGAAAATGATCATAATGCGAATTATCATAACAGCATTGAGATCGATTGTTCTAAAATTGAACCTCAAATAGCTCTTCCGCACTCACCAAGCAATACAAAACCTATATCTGAAGTACATAATTTACATCTTGAAATTGATCAAGCTGTAATTGGTTCTTGCACTAACGGACGATTGGAGGATTTACGGATAGCGGCAAAAATAATGAAAAATAACAAGATCCACCCTAATGTGAGATGTATTATCATTCCAGGCACTCCTAATATTCAATTTCATGCTCTTAAAGAAGGATTAATCGAAATTTTTCTTAAAGCGGGAGCGATTGTATCTCCACCCACTTGTGGTCCATGTTTAGGAGGACATATGGGAATCCTTGCTCCTGGTGAAAGAGCGATATCAACGACAAATAGAAATTTTATGGGAAGGATGGGGCATAAGGAAAGTGAAGTTTATTTATCAAACCCTGTAATTGCTGCATCTTCTGCTTTAAAAGGTTTTATTACATCTCCAGAAAGTATATAAAAAATTC
>JAEOTW010000196.1 GCA_016839655.1 Promethearchaeota archaeon
CCCCCCATTTTGCAAGCTCAACATTATCTTTAAGGAAATAAAAATTATCAAAAAATTCATCAGGAGCATTATTCAGAACTCCCCACTTGGCTAGCTCAATATTCAACTCTAAAAGGTTGAAATTAAGATAAAAATACCTTGGAGCATTGTTCAGAACTCCCCACTTGGCAAATTCAATGTTTTTAATTATTTTTCCAAATTTGAAATAAAATCCGTCAGGAGCATTGTTTTGAACCCCCCATTTTACAACTTCGATATTCTTTTTTATTTTATCAATATATTGGTAAAAAAAGTATGGCGCATTGCTTTTAACCGCCCATTTAGCAAGTTCAAAATTTTTTGCTACACGATCTAGGTTTATATAGAAATAATCTGGAGCTTCATTGGCTAGTCCCCATTTCGCGAACTCAATACCTTTTTTTACTTTTCGAAAATACATAAAAAAACACTTTGGAGCATTATTTTGAATCCCTAACCTAGCAAGCTCGATATTTTCCTTAATTTCATCAAAATTTTCGTAAAAAACACCAGGAACATTATTTTGAATCCCTAGTTTAACAAACTCAATACAGTCTAATGAATTTTTGAAATACTTATAAAATTCATATGGGGCATTGTATTGAATCCCCAATTTAGCAAGATCAACATTTTCCTTTAAATCATCAAGACTATAATAAAAAGATCCTGGAACATTATGTTGGATCCCTAATTTAGCAAATTCGAAATTTTCTTTTATTTTGTCAAGATTATGGTAAAAAGGATTTAGGACTTTACTTTCAACTCCTAACTTGGCAAGCTCAATGTTTTCCCTAACTTTATCAAATTTATAATAGAAGGCATCAGGGGCATCATATGTAATTCCTAATTTAACGAGTTCAATATTATCCTTTAGTAAATCGAATTTTTTATAAAAAACGCTATGAACCTTGTGTTGAATCCCCAATTTGGCAAGCTCGATATTTTCCTTTATTTTGTCAAGATTCTTGTAACATTCACTATGTGCTTTTTTTTGAATGCTATATAAAAGCATTTTACCTAACGGGGATTTTAACGAGCGAGAAAAGGCTTTAATTTCATCTTCAGTAAATAAGGTAAGATACCCTTCTAAAATTAGGTATTGAATATCACTTATATTCCCATCATCAATAATTTGTATGATTTCTTCCTTAAAAACTTCTTTAGCAATTGGATCTCCAACTTCTGCTAACTTCTTTAAAAACGGGATTGTTAAATTCCTATTAAACAAGCTTATATCATAATTTTTTTCAATCCATATTTGAAGATTCGAGCAAAGGCCCCAAAACTCTTTTTCTGACTCCGTTGTTAAATCTCTGGACTCTTTAGAACTAAAAATATCTTCAATCTTAATATTTTCATCAACACTTAGGTTTTGAGATGCTAAAAATTTCTTAAAATCAAATCTCTTACCAGCGATATATATAACAGTTTCATCAGTTTCTAAATTTATTGTAATATAATCATTAATCTTATATTCGATTTCGGTCATCATTCATTTTACTATAATGAATCTCCCTTATATAAGTTACATTGAACTTACAGTTTGTATTCCATAAAGTTAACCTTTTAAATAGTATATTATTATTGAAGAATCATGTTAATTACTGATGTGAAAACTTATTTATTAGAACTTGATTTCAAAATAAAAATCGGGTCTATGCCTAGATTTAAAGCAACAGGGCTTTACACAAACATTTTAACTGATGAGGGAATCGACGGTTGGGCCTTATCGCATTGGAATTTGAGTAATTTAGCTCAGAAGCAATTTATTGATGAAGCATTAAGAAAATTGGTTATTAAGAAAGATCCTTTTATGTTGGAAGAGATTTTTCATGAAATATACCAGAATTCTAATAGGATTATGTTTGGAATCCCAGCATCTACTTCAGCAATAATGATAGCATGTTGGGATATTATTGGAAAAGCAACTAAACAACCAATATACAGACTTTTAGGGGGAAGAAAACAAAATGTGAAAGCCTATGCCTCAATGCCTCGTGGATATAGTGCAAAAGCTGCGGTTGGTGCAGTAGAATCGGCTTTAAAGCCAGAGCTTGGAGGGTTTAAAGCCGTAAAGCTAAGAATTGGAAATGGATCTAAAAAAGATGAGGTTTTGATTAAAGAAGTAAGAGATGCATTTCCAGATATTGATATTATGGTCGATGCAAACTCCGCATATTCCTCTGTGAATGAAGCTCTTAAAGTTGCAAACATATGTGCAAAATACAATGTGGCTTGGCTTGAAGAACCGATTCCAACTGACAATCTCAACGGATTAGCTAAATTAAGAGAAAAATCACCTGTAGAAATTGCAGGGGGTGAGAATGATATGGGTATCTTCCGTTTTGAAGATATTCTCTCAAGGAGTTCTTTTGATATAGTGCAACCGGATACTACAAGATCTGGTGGTTTTTTACAGATGAAAAAAATTGATGCTATGGCAGAAGTAAAAGGTGTTCGATGTATTCCTCATATTTTTGGATTTGGACACATATTAGCAGCAAATTTACACTTTATAATGTCAACTCGTTGTGATTGGTGTGAATTTCCTTTTATTCCTGAAGAATACCAAATATTAGAAGAACCAATAAAAGCAGAGAAAGGTTATGTTAAAGCACTTGAAAAACCCGGGTTAGGTGTAGAAATTAATCAAAAAATGTTTGAAGAAAATGTTATAAAATAATAGGTTTGTACAATCAGAAAGCTTTTTTTTTAACTAATTTTTATATTAACAAACTTTAAGTCTATTTTTTGGGGGAACAATGACTAACGTCAATTATATCTTTTTGCTCTCACTAACTGTAATTATTATAGGGTATGTTCTCAAAAAACTAAATATTATTTCAGAAAAGAATGGAGAAACTATTGCGAAAGTAGTATTTAATGTCACATTACCTGCCCTAATTTTAAGTGTGGTCGGATCAATTGAAATTACTTTTTCATTAGGATTAATTACGCTCATTTCTGTTCTATATTGTATTCCAATCATATTATTAGCGTTTTTCCTTTTTAAGAAGTATCCAAATGAGATCAAAGGGTTAACATTTATGGCTGTTATAGGATTTAATGTCGGTCATTTTGCCTATCCACTAATTGAAGGTATTTGGGGAGATGAAGGATTAAAATATATAGCAATGTTTGACATAGGAAATGCAATTGTAATTTTTGTAATTGTCTATATCTTAGGATTAATATTTTCGCCGAAAAATGATTTTCATGACAAAAAGGAACTAACAAAAACTATTGTGAAGAAATTATTAAAATCCGCACCATTAATGAGCTATTTTATTGCGATAATTTTAAATCTTCTTAATATAATCCTTCCTCTTTTCTTGATTGATTTATTAGACGTCTTATCTAGGGCAAATATGGCATTAACTTTGCTTTTGTTAGGAATATTCCTAAATTTTAAGTTTGAAAGGACTCAGTGGAAAAATATTTTAAAGGTGTTGATAATTCGATATTCATTTGGATTGGCAATTGGGCTTACTTTATTTTTCACTTTACCATTTGATCAATTATATCGTGGGATTTTAGCGATTGCTTTAATTTTACCTATTGGATTAGCAATAATCCCTTTTGCTGTGGAATTTGATTATACTGAAAAAAGATTTGCAGGTACTTCGGCAAATTTAACCATTATAATCTCATTTATTCTAGTTTGGATTATGATATTAGTATTAGGCTTCGGTTAATGATTTAATTAATAATTGGGCTCAAATCTAAGTATAGAGTAAATTCGTTATTATCAACATCGAATTCATGCTTAGCATTTTGAATTATCAATTCAATCTTATCATCAGTAACTTTTTCGATAAAAGTATTATCAATTTTCGACCAATGGGGCATCCCTTCTAAAAATACATTCCATAATGCATTAGAGTTATTTAAAGATCTTGAATTTACCTCTTTAGTAAGGAGAGTCCAAAATAGAATTAATTTGTGTGATACTCCAGTATTTATTTTTAAACCCATACGTTGAAAACCTCCAAATGCCAAAATCATTAACAATGCTAGGGAATATCTCATTTGGATTTTATATGAATATAAAAGATATTTATCTATCAATGAATTCCAACTTGATTTACTGAAGAGGGGGTTATTACTATCTTTAATACTTTCTCTTAGTTTTTTATAATAAAATTCTTTAGTTAAATGAGGTTTCGTCTCAACAAATTGAAATATTCTAAGAGCGCCAGCTAATCTCCACTCTAGCCATTTATATGAATGTTTTTTAGCTTTCTCTAAAGCTAATTCTTTATCTTGCCAAGCGTTTAATATTTGCTTTAAATTAGAACTGATTAGTTCATAATATTTCGTATAGTGGTCAAAAATCGTAGTGTAATAGTAACCAAGAATATCTATATATGTAAAAACTTCAAGGAAATCAATAAAAGATTTAACAGAATTTTCATAAGAAAGGAGTCTGGTAAATTCTGTATCATTAAACAGTGAATAAATTCCATAATAAGTAGATTCTCCTGTATATATAGTAGCAATAAGCAAGTGATAGTGAATTATTTTTTTAATGAGTAATTTATCGAAAGCTGAAAGCTCGAAAGGTTGAAGCAAATCCATACTTGAGATAAGATAATAGCTTTGATGTGGATGTTTTTTATTATCAATATATCGCCCAATATCATGGTACATTAGAATAATGGGTATCATTAATTGATTTTTGGAATGCTGATAAATGACTTTTTCGCGAATTATAGAAATGGATTTTTGCGATAGCGTTTCATGTGAGAAGTCTCCACTTAGAATTGTAAAAAATATTTTATATGATCTAAAGATATGTCTTATTGTCCTTTGAAATTCATCTCTATTCTTCTCTTGAGCATCTTGAAAAATTCCTTTTAAGTTTGGAAATATAGACATAAGATTAGAAAATTCATCAGTTGACTCAATGTTAGTAACTGAATCAATCCAAGAAAGTTCTATAGCATTAAATATTTTTTTTAGCGAATCTAACATAAATCATACAATTTTCTTTGCTAATATGTTAAAAAATGGTTCTAAATCAATATTCCCACCACTTAAAATAACTCCAACCTTTTTATTCTCTACAATAACTTTCTTTGATAATATTGCAGCCAATGGAACTGCTCCAGAGGGTTCGACTATTATTTTCATCCTTTCCCAGAGAAATCTCACAGCTTCAATTATCTCCTTTTCAGAAACAGTTACGATATCATCAACATATTTAAGAATAATATTGAAAGTTCTTTCACAAAGTGAGGTTCGTAATCCATCTGCAATAGTCTCTGGATAAGTACTCGGAATAATATATCCCGCCTTTAAAGACCTAAGTGCATCATCAGCTAAGGTTGGCTCAACACCAATAATTTTTGTATTCGGATATAAACCTTTGGAAGCAAGAATTGTCCCACTTAATAAACCACCCCCTCCAAGTGGTGCAATTATCATATCTAAAATACCAATTTCTTTAATAAATTCATAAGCAGCAGTACCTTGTCCATTAATTATATTATCGTTGTCAAATGGATGTATAAGGACATATTTATGCTTAAGTATTAATTCATCAGCAGTTTTAGTTCTAGATTCAAGAGAATTGTCACAAAGCACCACTTGAGCCCCATAATTTTTTGTAGCATTAATTTTATTTACTGGTGCCCCCTTTGGCATTACAATTGTTGCTTTAATTCCTATTAAGGAAGCTGCCAATCCAACTGCTTGAGCATGATTACCACTTGAGTGTGTAATGACTCCTCTTTCCTTTTGTTTTTCTGAAAGCAAACTTAACGTATTATAAGCTCCCCGAAATTTAAAGGCTCCAACTCTTTGAAAATTTTCACATTTGAAATATACTTTTGTATTCAATAGTTGATTTAATGTCCTTGAAGTCATCACCGGAGTTTTATTAATTTTTTTGCTAATTCTGTTATAAGCTTCTTCTATTCCTTGAAATGACATATTGAGTTGAACCTTCAATTAGGTTATTATATTCTTAAAATATATTTAGAATTAAAAATGTATAGAATATTTAAAATCGTACTGGTGCCTTTTGTCGGAGATCTTTTATTTTACCTTTGAGAATTGGGTCATCAGTTTGGTTCATCCATTCATATAATTTATTTTTCAATTTTTTTGTTATCTCAAAATAACCTGGATCATTTATTAAGTTATTAAATTCATTTGGATCCTTCTTTAGATCGTAAAGTTCTTCATTAGGGCGAGGATTATCAATAAGTTTCAACATATATTTGCCAAGTGCGTCTTGTTGCATGTCCATACCTATTTGATATAGACTCTCTGATTTTTCAAAATTGATTATAAATTTAGAATCCTCAGTTCTAATACTTCGAATAGGATCATAGTATTCATGAAAAGACTTTTCTGAATATATTTCATTCCTAAATTTATCAGTTTCACCCTTTAATAGAGGTAAAAAGCTCCTACCTTCAATGTTTTTTGGGATTTCAGCTCCTATTAGGTCTAAAACTGTTGGAAACAAATCAATATTACTAATCAATTGATTATATACTTGGTTCTTTTGAAGTATATTTGACCTTGGCCAGGAAATTAATAAGAGAGTTTTTAATCCGGGATCATAGAGTGTACATTTTGCTCTTGGATAAGCTTCTCCGTGATCTGTTGTATAAATAAATATAGTATTTTCTCTTAAACCAAACTCATCTAATTTATTCATAATATTTCCAATACAAGTATCAACTACTTGAATTGCACCGTAAAATTGAGATAGATCATTTCTTACAATTTCATTGTCCGGTAAATAAGGAGGTATTAAAACACTGTCTGGATTTATAGGATCTCCCCATATACCGAATGGACGATGTACTTGAATATCACCAATACATAGATAGAAAGGTTTATCATCATTTTGATGATTTTCAAAGAACTCCTCATATTTTTTTTTTAATTTTTTGCAATTATATAATGGTTCTAGCCGACGTTTACTTATTGTATCGTATCCCAATGTATATGCATCGAAAGTTTCATGTTGAAATCCCAATAAATGAGTTGTGTATCCTTCTTCTTTCAAATACATTGGAAGTGTTTTATTTCTCTCTGGTAAGGTCCATCCTCGGTCTACAAGACCCATAAGTCCATTTTGATGAGGATACAATGAAGTTTGAATTGCACCCCGACTTGGGCTACATTGAGGTGCTGTACAGAAATGATTTGTAAACCTAACTCCATTTTCAGCAAGTTTATCTAAATTTGGGGTATTTAGCGAATTTGGAGTTTGTGGTGAATTATAACATCCAAGGAATTGCCCTTGGTCATGTGTTATATATAAGATTATATTTGGATTATTCATTATGGTTCGACAAGAATTTTAATAAAGTTCCTATCATCAGATTCCACGAATCGTTCAAAAGTTTGTTGTATATCCTCTAAATTGATAACCTCAGAGATAAATTCATTAGCATCAACTTTTCCCTTAGCAAATAAGTCTATAGCTGCTTTTATATCATCTTCATCATGACCTAAGCATCCTTTCAAAGTGACTTCTTTTGAATTTAACATAAATAAAGGAAATGTAATGCTTCCTTTATGAATACCCTCTAACAAGATAGTACCACCTTTCTTGATGAAATTAATAGCATTAGATATAGTTTCCTCATTCCCAACGCAATCAAAAATAAAAGTAGGATCTCCTAGTTTTTTAGTGACCTTTTTTACTTTTGCTCTGCTTTTCCCAACTGCAGCAGTAGCACCCATCTCTATAGCTTTATTTCTTAAATATTCATTTGGTTCAACAACCACAACATATTCAGGATCCTTTTCAAGTAATACTGCTTTAAGAGCTGATAAACCTACATTTCCTCCTCCTATTATTAGTATTTTCTCCCCGTCTTCGATTTTTGAGAGTTTAAACGCTCTCATCATCAATGCAAATGTTTCGACCATTACAGCATCCTTAGTTGAAACATTTTCTGGTATTGGAAATAATGAGATTTTTGGAACGATAACATATTCAGCAAATCCTCCATTCTGAAACATTCCCATTCCCTTTAATTGTCCTTGACTAACATTAAATGATACATTCACACAAGTAACTCTATCTCCAACCTTCACCTTTGATATATTTTCCCCTATTTCTTCAACTACTCCAGTAATTTCATGACCCATTATTATCGGATAATCATATACTCTATATTTAAAATGTGATATATCCGTTCCACAAATTCCGCAATAACGAACTTTAACTAAAGCTTCATCAGGACCAGGAGTTGGGTTAGGATAATCTTCTCTATATATAATTTTTTTAATACCTTCAATTACAGCAGCTTTAATAAAATAACCATCCCCAATTAGTTTTCCTTTGATATCATTTATTTAAGAAAAAAAAAATACTTTTTGTTATTTTAAAGAAAAAATTGTATAAAATGTGATACTAAATACCTAATAAAGTTCTCATACTCTTAAGGATTGTATCGATTTCAGTATCAAAAGTCTTAACTTGATCGAAGAATATATTGTTTACTTGAATTAATTGCTTTACTACATATTCCGGCGATTGAGATATTTGTTTTGCTAAGTTAA
>JAEOTW010000197.1 GCA_016839655.1 Promethearchaeota archaeon
ACTTCAGATGGAATACCTATGAAAAAAATTGCTTTAGTTCACGGAATTGATTGTCTTGCAAGTACTATTTATCAAAAATGTATATATTGGGGATGTGGTGAAGCGTGTTCCTTCTGTGGAATTGAAGTGAGTTTACAAAACAATGCAACTATAGAAGAAAAGAATGCTCAGCAGATATCAGAAGTAATATATGCAGCTAAAAATGAAGGAAGGTGCCATCACATGACTTTGACGAGTGGGACAGACGAAACAATTGATAAAGGTGCAAATCGGTATATTGAAATACTAAAGGGAGTTAAAGAAAATCATCCTGATGTTCCTTTGCATGTTCAAATTGAGGCGTTAGAAGATTTGGATTACATTAACAAATTAAAAGAAGCTGGGGCAGACTCAATTGGCATACACATTGAAGTGCTTAATGAAAATTTAAGAAGAGAGATTACACCTGGAAAATTTCACCTATCATATCAACTTTTTAAAGAAAATTGGAAAGAAGCAGTCAATGTTTTTGGGGATAATCAAGTTAGTAGCTATGTTTTAACAGGTTTTGGAGAAGAAAAAGTTAATTTTCTTAAAGATGTAGAAAAACTTGTTTCGGTTGGAGTTATTCCCTATATAACACCTGTAAGATCTATCCCAGGAAAACGAAATCTACCCTTAACTGATTGTAATGAATTACTGGAAATATATCAAAGAAGTGGTGAACTAATGAGGAAGTATGGGGTTAATCCACTAAAAAATAAGGCTGGATGCGTTCGTTGCGGGGGTTGCTCAGCTATTAAAGAAGCATATCGAGTAGCTTAACTTTTAAAGATGCTATTTGTAAAGTAATTTTTAAAAAAAAATTAAATTTGTAAGGATTTAGTCTTATTATCGCACAATTCCTTTAAAGAAAGGCTTTCCACGCATTTACAATATCTTCACCCTTAACTTTAAACTTACTTTCAAGTTTTTTTAGATTAAGATGATCTATAATACCATCTTCCCAGATATTATTAATATCTTTAACTATTGCCCTCACATAATCTTCGTTTTCAGTATAAATATCTATTTTGCACACGTGATTCCCTTCACTATAAGCGAAAGCTCCAGAAAGTTTATCCACTAATTCAACATATGTTTTTAATTCAGGTGCTAAAAAATAATAACTAGAACTTCTTGCACCTATGGATTCACTCATAGCTGCTAAAGCATCTGCACCATTTATCCAATTTTCTATGGTATATGCGATATCTGGTTTAATTTTTGAGAATTTCGCTTTAATTTTTTTTGGTCGTGCATAAAAAGTATATTGAGGTTGATTTATCAATCCTAATTGATTAGCTTTCCTTTTAATTTCTTTTCCCATTATTTTCACTTATTTATTTATGAATTTTATAAATTATGTAATTTACCATTGGATGATTAGTAGTTCAAACCATTCAATTTAAAGATTTCAATTGTTTAGTCTCGATTTATATTTTGCATTTTTCAATTTCGATATAAAGAAGCTTTAATGATTATGAATTTATTTTATGAAGCTTTTAATCCCAAATATCAATAAATTTAAATATTTTTTATAATCTATTTTCAAATATATTGATTTAAGTAATTTATATATAACAACTATTTGTGAGTTTAAATGATGGAACTGATATTTAAAATTGGATTTCCATTAGTTTTATTGATACTTATATTAATCATTCTAATTAGTGGAAGGCCAAATAGAAGAGCAGAACAAGAGTTCATGACAATTGATGAATTTATAAAGGATTGGCTAAAAGATCACGGACAAGCTCATAAACTAGAAGAACAATTAGCTAAAATGAAGAAGGATCCAGCAGGTCGTGTATATATGCCATTGACTTATAAAGGTGCAAAAGTCTGCATAAAATGGGGTTTAAGCCCAAATAAAGTATCTATTATGAATTTAATATTTTCATTCTTTATATTTTATGGCGTTATAGTAGCGGGTGAAGGACATACATTAGACATTCTTACTCAACAACCAATCTATGGATCTTGGTTTGTTGTACTCAGTTTATTGGTTTTATTTACGGGATTGATCGATGGGATTGATGGTGCTATAGCAAGACTACTTGATGCAAAGTCTAAAAGTGGAGCATGGTTCGATAATATAATAGACAGAGTTAGTGATACCTTAATGTTGGTATGTTTAATTCCGACGAGTCTTTCGATTTTATCCGGTAGTGAGTATGATTTCAGATGGATGATTTGGACAAACATTTTTCTTATATTCCTCTATGAATATATGAGAGCTAGACATGAAGGTTTAGGTTTGCATGAAACCAAGCCCTTTGTTGGGGAGAGAATAACACGAATACTGGTAATTGGCACATTTTTTGCTATTTATGGGGTTTCAAGCTTTGCAGTACTCATAACAAATTTAATTAATCCCGATGCCGCTTCAATCTGGGATTCTTCCCATACAGGAATAACTACATGGTGCATGTTCATTTTTCAAATCACTTTGTTAATTATTATGATATATTCTATAATTGGATTTGGAAAATATATTTGGAAAAACCTAAAAAAAATGGATATTGAAAATAAAACATGAGATATAAAGTATGAAATTATCAAAACTTCTGATATATGGATCTGTCTGTGTAGCTTTTTTTGTTCTCTTACATATGTATCTCCCCCCAATATTTTCCTCAGGTGTAAAAAGGGCTATTAATCGGTTTATTCTTGATCCCTTAACTAATTGGATATTTCTTTTCCCCCTGATAGGTTTAATGATGCTGTTAGGATTAGTAGTTTATTATGGAATACATTTCTTAGCATCTTTTGGGAGCGGATATAAAGTTAAGAATGAATACAATGCGAAAGTCAGTATTTTAATAGCTTCGAAAAATGAAAAAGTTTTATTGGAAAGAACGCTGAATTCTATTCTTAAATCAAATTATCCAAAAGAAAACATCCAAATAATCATCATTACCAGCGGATCAACGGATGATACAACTGAATTTTCAAAAAATTTTGCTAATGAAAATACAGCAGTAGATATAGAGGTACTATCTGAAAATCTTCCAAAAAAAGGAAAACCTCCAGCCTTGAATTATGGATTAAAATATGTTAAAAATGATATTGTTGTTCTATATGATTCAGGTTGCATTTTAGAACCAAACACTCTGAAAAGTTTAATTGCTCCCTTTAAAGACGATAAGATAAAGGCAGTAATAGGACCAGTCTTAGTAGAAAATTGGAAAACTAACACGTTAACAAAGGGCATTTATCTTGATTACGCTACAATTTCTGGCGGTGGTATCTTATTTGAGATCAAAAATCGATTAGGTGCATCAGCTTATGCATATGGAAGAAATTTTGCAGTGTACACTCAACAACTCCAAAAATATGGAGGTTTTAACGAAGATTCAATGACAGAAGATCTTTATCTTTCTGTTTTACTAAATTTAGATGGATTTAATATATTTTTTTCACCTAAAGCAAGAGTTTTTGAATATGTGCCTACTAAATGGAAAATTCTAGTAAAACAACGAACACGATGGCTTGCGGGGTACATTTTTGATATGCCACAGTTAATGTCTATGGAGTCTAAAGAAAAAAGTGGAAAAAGCATCATAATCTCAAGAAATATGACAATGACATTCATTGGAAATTTAGATACATGGATCCCTGTCGTAATTGTTTTTGCAATATTACAATTACTTACTGGAGAATGGTATTTATTAACTTGGACTCTCTCCT
>JAEOTW010000198.1 GCA_016839655.1 Promethearchaeota archaeon
AGAAATATCTGATCACTTATTTCATATCTAGAGTTCTGAGTATCGATTCTGAAAAATACATCCTTAGCCAAGAAAAATTTTCTGATATCGACAAAAAAATAAATTTTTCTGTTATCCTTTAGGGCATTTAATGCTTCTACTTGTTGTGGTGCTATTTGGATTGGATTAGAAATGATAATTAAATCCTTATTTTTTGGCTTAAGTACCACCATTTTTTGTGCGATGGGACCGGGTGGAAATACAAACTGAAATCCAAAATCGAGCTTTTTATCATTGAGTGGAAGTTTGTTTCTAAGGAGTCCTTCATCCAATAGATATTCTTGAATTAGATGCTGTATATTACTCTCGCTATTTGTCATTATGAATTTTAATCTTTGATTTGATATAAACCATATTTTTTTATGGAATAGATTGTCTTGCCTAAATTTCTTGAAAATTAAAGGTTTTTATTCAGAAGGAGAGTTCTGATTATTTAGGAGGTCAATATTTACCTTTAGGTCTTGGTTGTGGTTTGATCCCTGCATTTTTTAATTTTTCGATATTATTTGCTAAATCTTCTGAAGACGAGCAGAAAGTAATTTTTAGGGTATCTAAATCTATGAATATAGTGCCTACTATTCCCAGCCCCATTAATTGATTATTTTGATCTATAAAAGTATGATCAATGCTCATTTTAATTGCATTTTTACTATTATCAAGTTCTACAAGTTGAGGTTGGCACGCAGTAAATCCTGTTCCTCTATTTGTTAGTAAATAATTCATTAAAGCAAAATCTAACTCATCATTAATCTCTCCATTTTCTTGGAGTATTTTTTTTATGATAGGAGGGTTTGATGATGACATGTGTATTTGTTAATTCAAATTGGAAAAAATAAAAAAATTGGAAATATGTAGCTAGGTTCGTTTATCAATCTGCACTCGATCGACGCTATGTAAAGCGCAATTCATACTTTCTAATTTCTCTTTAATCGCTTCAAGAGATAAATCCTCTGTACCCTTAACCGTAATAAAAATCGATGTAGTTTTCTGATCAATCTCATCCGTTTTAATTTGGATAAATGAAACCCCAGGAATTTCTTCTAAGGCTTGTGCAACACTATAGTTTGATGGAACATGCGGTTTTAAGACATCCAAGTCAAATTCTATTCGACCCATTATTTAAATTTAAACCTTTTTTGATTTATAAATTGTTTAATAATTATTTCAATAATAGATTAAATTGTATTTATAATTTAATTTTATTCTATAACAAAAATTCTTTGAGAGTTTTTATCAATTCATTTGGTATTTCATGTATTTGAATAATTTTATCTGCTTCTTTAAATGTTTCTCTTTTTATGAAACTAGGAATTTTGGTGTTTAATGCAATTGATTTTGAATTAGTTAATAGTGCGGCTTCAATATCGCGTCCAGTATCGCCGATGATAACTATTTCATCTAATTCTACGCCAATTCTCTCACATATGTATTTTAAATGATCAGGGTGAGGTTTAAGATTCTTAATGTCGTCACGACCTGCAATAACATCAAAAAAGTGATTGATTCTTGCGGTTTCCAAGGACAATTTCGCATTTTTATGTGTATTGTAGGTAAAAACTGCTTGTTTTAAACCTTGTTCTTTAGCAAATTCTAGTACTTCTAGTATTCCATCAGTTAAAGTTGCTTTAATAGCCGCTTCATGTTCAACCCGTATTACCGCGCTATTCACTTCTTTTATAATTCCTTTAACCTTTTTATCGTTGTATCCAAGCGTGCTTAAAATTTCTCTGGAAGTTTTGACCATTTCTAATAGAGGGTTTTTAGTTGAAAGAACTTCTTTACTGATTCCATAGCTTCTTAGGATTTTAATAGCTTCCCTTCGAGCTTTAATCGAATTAATTTTAAAATCGATTAAAGTGCCATCTAAGTCCCAAATAATTGCTTTTATAGATTTTGCTTTCATTTAATAAACCAGATCGGAATATATAGGTCCTTTAGGTGTAAGAACAGATTTTTTTAGTTTCACTTGGTCGATAATGAATGTTCCGAACTCTAATTCTTTATTCTCATTAATTAAGTTCTTCAAAGCACTAAAATTTTGATAATTTATTTTATCTTTTTTCAACCTTCCTATTGTTAGATGAGGTTTGAATTGCACTCTTTTATCTTTTTGAATGTCTAATCTTTCAGATAAGATTTGTTCTGTTGAATTCTTTATAGCTTGTAATAATTGAATATCTCCAATAAGTTTAACCCATAATACAGAGAATTTGTTAAACTGTCCAACTCCTTTTAGTTTGAAATCATAACTTCTTCCTTTGAAGATTTTTTCGTTTATTTCTTCTTTCAATATCCTATATATTTTTGGAGCTATGGATTCAGATATGTTACCTAAAAATTTAACAGTCAAATGAAGGTTTTCTGGGTTTACAACTTTCAATTTAGGCTGATTTTGCTTCAAACGATCAGAAAACGACTTAATTTTGTTAATTGTGAGATTGTTATTTAATTCAATTGCTACAAATGCTCTAA
>JAEOTW010000034.1 GCA_016839655.1 Promethearchaeota archaeon
AACTTGTTTTACCGACAGCTGGTTCTCCCACAATAATGATTTTTAAACTTGTCTTCTTGATTTTTTTCATATTTAACTAATTTTATGAAGAAAATTTTATAAGTATATATGTAAATAATAAAATAATTGAAGTTAAAATTATAGAAATAAATTCAGAATAGAAAAAACAAGGTAAAGATCTACAATATGACAACTGGAATAGTATATGATGATATTTATTTAGATCATAATATTGGAACTCATCCAGAAAGCCACAATAGATTAATTTCAATCATGGATTTTTTAAGAGAAAAAAAACTGCTTGAAGATCCAAGCTTTAAAATCATTAATCCTAGAAAAGCCACCTTGGACCAAATAAGATATGTCCATAGGGACAGAATGATAAAAGAAATACAAGAAATTTGTGAGTTAAGTGCTAAAACTCGACGTCTTCAATATATCGATATGGATACAATCGCATCACCTAAGACTTATGAAGCATCCTTATATTCTGTAGGTGGTAATTTACAGGCTGCAGATAAAATTTTGAATGGTAAAATAAAAAATGCATTTGCACTAGTAAGACCTCCTGGACACCACTCTAATTCCCATCGATTTTCGGGGTTTTGCATATTTAATAATATTGCTATTACCGCAGAATATCTTTTTAGAGAAAAAGGGATAAAGAAAGTTGTTATTATTGATTGGGATTGTCATCATGGGAATGGGACTCAAGATATTTTTTATCAAGGTTCTAAATCAGACTTCGGTGAATTAGTAATATTTAATTCTCATCAATATGGTTATTTTTATCCTGGAACGGGGAATTATGATGAAATCGGTACCGGTAAAGGAGCAGGTAAAATTATTAATTATGCAATGCCGGCTGGAGCTGCGGATGATGCTATTCCCATATTTTTTGATGAAATAATCACACCTATATGCGATGAGTTTAAACCAGAGTTTATCCTAATCTCTGCGGGATTTGATACTCATTGGACCGATCAATTAACCAATATGAATTGGACTTACCAAGCACCCGCAGATTATTTAAAAAAAATAAAAAAAATAGCACAAAAACATACTAATGATAGGATTCTTATAACTTTGGAAGGAGGATATGAATTAGACAAACAAGCTCGCGCAGTTTATAATTGTTTAAAAGTTCTTAATGATGAGGATGAAAGCTTAATACGAGAAGATATAAGATCTTCTGGACAAAAAATGCTAGATTATTTCAATAACAAATTAATTCCCGCTTTAAAGGATAATTTAAAGCCATATTGGAAATGTTTTTAAGATGTAACATACAAACACTTTTATATTTACATTTATGCTATAATCATAATTACACGTATAAAATTATAGAAATTATTTTTAATTTATTTAAACAATAAGGAGATTAAAATGTCGTATGAATATGAGAGAAATGATGAAGATAAAGAAAAGGAAAAAAAAGAGCCTTCTTTTCCATCCATGCCCCCACCTTCAGTAACACCATTAACACCTCCTCCATCCATGCCCCCACCTTCAACAACACCACCTATGACACCTCCCCCTACATTACAACCTCCAACTCCTCCTACTTATGAACCCCCCCTACAAGCTCCAGCTCCCCCCACATATGAACCAACTCTACAGCCAACCATTTCCACAGGACCTTCACAGGAAGAAATTGATTCTATTTACTCACAACTCCAAGAAAAAGATTCAAGTTTAAGCCAATTACAATCCCAAGTTAGTGATTTAAGCGGTCAAACATCCCAACTAAGTGCACAACTTCGAGAGAAGGAAAGTCAAGTAAATAGATTGACAAGCCAATTACAATCAATACAATCGTCAAATGAGTCTTTTCACCAGCAAGTCCAACAACTAACAGATCAAAATGCTCAATTACAAGCACACATACCTGGATTGGAACAACAAGTTCAAGAATTACAACAACATAATTCAATTTTGCAACAACAAATTGGTCCATTACAGGCACAAATAACAAAATTACAAGAAGAAGTTACTTATAAAGAAAAACGCATTCAAGAACTTAAAGAACCAAAAGCAGTCATGCCTTCTAGTTTAGCTCAAGGGATAACAAACCAAACAACAAGTTATAGTACCTCCCCAAGCATCTCAGCTACTCCCTCATCAACAGCAAGTCCGGCACCCTCAATGGGCGCTGGAAGAAGGATTTGCCCTAATTGTGGTGCAAGTGGTTTTGCTGTGAAAGAAGTAGAGGATAGAACTCGGATAATTAGTTATATACCCAAACCTATTTATGCAAAAAAATTAGTCTGTACTAAATGTGGATTTGAATTTTAAAAATACAGCTTTTCTTTTTATCTTAAAAATTTTTTAGATAATTCTCTTTGAATAGTGTACTTAATATAATTTTCATTACAAGAATTGTTTAGAGGATAATTTTCTTTTTAAATACATTTAAGTACTACAGAAAAATTATATTTAAAGATCCAAACAATTTAAAATTTCGATTGGAAAATTATATATAAAAAAATTGTTATTAATATTCTAAACTTTTTTTGGTAAAATTAAAGCTTTAATTTTAGGATTTTATGTCAGATTTAAGGGATGAAATATTAGGAGCCGGCATTAATAAAAAAAGGATTATAGGAGTTGTATTAGTAGCAATACTTTTAATTGGTATTTTTGCTTTCTCCATGACTTTATTTAGTTTTCTTTTTGGAACCCAAAGACCAAATCCAAGCAAAGAAAAAGCTGAAACTCCTCCAGAAGATGTTGATCTAGTAGATACACCTTATCCTTTTGATGAGGACTTTTGGCAAGATTTATTGGACCAGGTAGATGACCCTGCTTCTCTCCTTGATATGCTTTCAGAAATGCTTGATGGAGATATTGATGATTTAGATTTAGGAAATTTTTCTCAAGGTTTACTTGATCTCTTGTATTCTGGAGCCGGAGAAATTGAAATTTTCAGAGTATATGATTATCTATCGTTTTTTAATATGTCAAATGTCTTATGGAAGTATGAATGCTTTGATGAATACACTGGTGATGGTTGGACATCAAATGCAGTAAGTAACCTTTACGATTTTTACTCTTACGGTGATTATCTCGCTAATTATTTCCCTGATCCTGAACTCTTAAAAATTAAAATGCCATTATCCCCTGATATAGGAGCTAACTCAATGGTTGTTCCTACTCTTTTTCCAAGTCCTTTCATGATAGATGGAAGTATTTCGGCACCAAATTTAGATCCTGCCTCACCTCAGCTATTTAAAGATGAATATAATTCTACTACTTTAGATCTTACATTTTCCTTTGATGATGATGTAAATATGACATATGATATGTTTGGATTTTATAATTACTTACCATCAAATGAAGAATTAAACACGACGGCGATGATAGTTACTAACCCTTCACCAGAATATCTAAGCTTACAGAATACATTTTTACAATTACCTCCTACTGTCGCAGTATATAAAACAAATAATCCTTATTTCACTAATCATTTTGATATTTTGGATAATACAATAAATGCAAATGACCATGCTTTTTGGGCAGCAAATAAAATCAGAAATTATCTTCAGACTCAGTTTTCATTTCCGATGAGCCCTGATGATTATAATCCAACACCAGAAGGAAGAGACGTTGTAGATTGGTTTTGTGAAACAGAACAGGGATTATGGTCTGATTTTGCTTCGACATTTTGTGCTTTTGCTCGAGCTTTTGGAATTATATGTCGATTTGTTGATGGCTTCAATAGTTTAATGATTGAAGAATTTTGGGATAATGATGAGAGTCAATGGGGATTTGCTATTAAGTATAAAAACTTATATAATTGGGCAGAAATCTATGTCCCAACTGATATTTATGGAAATGGAAAATGGGTGCAATTTGATATTTTTGATAGTTATGGAGGTGGTGGAAGTCCAATAATCGGAGGTGATTATAATATCACAGTTTCAACTGATCAGACTACATATATCCGACCAGATACAGCAACTATTACTGCTGACGTTAGTTCAAATACAAACCCCGTAGATAATCTAACTATAACCTTCAGAGATTATACCACAGGGAGAATATTAGGACAAGACGATACAGATCTAAGTGGATTTGCCTCAATTCAGACAGATTTTAACGTTAGTGATATCATTGGGCCTCATTTAATTGAAGCAAGATATGATTTCTTTAATGCAGGTTATAATCTTACAACCTTATTAGGAGACATATCAATTGATTTGACTGATGTCAACCCTGGAGAACTAAATGTTTCAGATTCTCAACCAGATATTACTAATGTTGCAGGAATAGTATATGATCCGTTAAACGGTAAAGTAGTTGAGGGACCTGAGATAAATATCCGGTTATTTGACAAAGGAACAAACAATGAAATATCAAATCCATTCACACCTTCAGCAATTAATACTACGTATAATGGTGATTTCAATGATTTCTTGGATTTAAATTATAATACAGCCGGAAATTATGAAGTAAGAGCCGATCTTAACGGAACTTGGTGGATTGATACCCCTTTAGGTACTTACTCATATTCTTTCTTATCTCTCATATTTCAAGTTCCCTATTATTATATAACAAACTCAAGTAACAGACTTGATTTTAATATTACAAAAGCTTTAGATGTATGGTTCTATATTGATGGATTACCTTCAAATTATCCAAATTTACCTCCAAATTATGTAAGTGTTTCTAGATATCACAATTTAAATCTTACGGCTCGAGTTGTTTCGGTAACTATGGGACCAATTTCTAATAAGCGTGTGTTTTTTTATGATTATTCTAGAGGTGATATCCTAATTGGATCAAACATTTCAGATGCAAATGGATTTGCCTCAATTAATTATTCTGTTGGAGATTTTAGTGCCGCAGGGCCGAATCTATTATATGCAAGAATCGGTTTACAAGCAAATTATTCTTACTATGTCTTAGATGAAGAACCTACAATAAATATTGTTTCTGGGCCAACTCCTCGTGTCATAAACCGTACGGGTGGTGGTGCCACAGATTTTAATATTGTGGGAGAAATATATGATAGTACCAATAACTCATTACCTATAGGTTTCTCTGAGATTTCTCTTATATTATTAAGAGGTGGAGTGGATTATTCATCCTATTTAATTCCATATGAGGGTTACCCTTATCAAACGGATGATACAGGTACTTTTGATCTCACTTTTGGTGTTGCTGTAAATACTCCTCCTGGTAATTTTACCTTACGATTAGATTTTAACAGTACTATCGATCTTTCATCTTTCCCTTATTCTTGGCAATTTAATTTACTAAATTTAAATACTTCTACATATTTTAGTAATGAATTACAAGTTGATGCTCCAGCAACATTACAATTTAACTTTTGGATAAACGGGACTACATCTGATGATGCTTTCAATCCAGTAATCAATCGATATGATGACCTTAATCTCACAGCATTGATTCAATATAGTGGCACTCCAATAGATGATGGAGAATGGGTTTATTTCTATGATGTGACTCAAGATAATTTATTAATTGGATCAGCTCAAATAAGCTCAGGTCAAGCTCAAGTTACTTATTCAACAGGATTTAGTACAACTGCTGGACCACATTTGATTTATGCTACATGGAATAACAAATATAATTACTCATATTTCATTTTAGATGCCCCTATTGATGTTAACCTTGATATTTGCCCACAACCTAGAGAAATTAATCGTAGTGGATCAGATGGAAGAAATTTCATAATTCATGGCTATCTTAATGATTCACTTAACGGAAACTCTATCAAATTTGGTGAGATAAATGTTTTTATGTATGATGGACCAATTGATGTTTCATTTTATTTAAATTTAGAATTGGGATCTTTACAACTTGGAACATCAGGAGAAATAGATCTCCTCTATTCAGTTTCAAGCTCAACTCCTGCTAAAAATTATACTTTACAAATAGATTTTAATGGAATATTTTTTTATACAAATCCCAATTATCCTCAATTTTTCGATTTATGGTATATTAGTAATTTTACGGATACAATACCTGGTTTTAATGATTTAAGAGTTATTGATCCGGACGATATCGATATATCTTTCCTTATTAATGGGAATCCAACACAAACATTTTATTGGGATGTAAATCCTCCCGTTAGAGTAAATAGAGGAGATACAATAAACTTCAGTGTATACATCACTCAAAGTGGAGTTCCAGTCACTTCTGGTACAGTTAGGCTCTATGATGTATATAACAATCATTTCTTATTAGGCTCTCATTTATACGATGGTTCTGAGATTCCACTTGGTCAATATAATTTTTTAATAGATACATCATTATGGCATGCAGGTCTGTTTCAGATTAAAGTAAACTGGTCTAGTTTCGCTACTTTTAACACTACATATGTGATAATTAATGAAAGAGTTAATATTTTTAGCAATATCGATCAGAGTTCTATTTTAAGAGATATTGATAACTTTATAGTATCAGGTACAGTGAGAGAGAATGGAGAATTCTTAAGAGGTTTGAATTTAAATATAGTTTTATTGGATAGCTCATATTCTGATGTTTCCGGTCTATATTTATTGGGTTCTCAAACAATAACCATCAATAACGATGGTTCTTATTCTTTCTTCAATTCAATTGATATTTCTTGCCCAAAAGGGAATTATTATATAAATATTACTTTTACCGGTGGTATTAATGCTCCAGGTATTTCTATGAGCGATTATATGGTTCATAATAGTAGTTTACAAATCTCAATTGATATTACAGCAGGTACATATATTATTGGAAATTATGAGACTAATGTTTTTAAGGATCAATGGTATTACGGTGATGATTGCTATGTATACGGGAATTTGTATTGGGACAACGGAACTGCTCTGGCATTCATGGAAATTAATGTAACCATTAGAGACGGAGTTGGAGCAATTTTAGCTACTCAAGTAGGTTCTACAGATATCAATGGATTTTTCAATCTAACATTTACAGTTAAAAATTGGTTGGAAGATACTGAAGTTTGGGTTAACTTTTATCCAGATGATCCAGACAATTTTGGTATTCCTGATGGATTGTATATAATTGCAACAGAACAAGAAGTATTTAGACAAGTGTAATGATGAAAGAAAGGGTGAAAACAAAATAAAATGAAAAAACTAAAGATTCCTAAATATTTCAAACAAAAAAATAAGGCAATTGGGATCTTTTTAATTATTTTAACTATTATAATTAGTTTCAATTCAATTAGTAACCTGTTTTTTAATAATAACAATAATAAGACTAATTCAAATCCAGAAATGTCTGGTTTTTTATGGGCTACATTAGATCTTACAAATCCTTTAGAAGTAAATAATTCTCGTTTCACTCACTATGCATCCATCGTTGTGAAAGGACGTCTTTATAATATTTTTAACGAATCAATTGATACTTCAGGAGTAAATGTCGCAATTGAAATTGATGATATAGTTGATATGGGATTTACTAATGTAACAGGTTTAAACGGATATTTTATTATTCGTTATACTATTGATCCTTATCTTGATGTATATTCAAGCCATAAAGTAGAAGTCATTGTAACAGATACAGAACCAGGAGGACCTGGTAGTGAGATAGAATACCACCACTTTTACACTATATATGTCAATGCAACGTCATATTTTAATATAATATCACATGATGATACTTCAACTCCTAAGTTAACTGAAGAAGCTTTCAATCTGAATGGATACTTATATTTTGATAATGGAAATGGCATTCCATTTATGAGTGTAAATTATTTTTGGTTCGATGGATCTTTAATCATCTCCCAAGGCTCTTTTTTTACTGATGCCTTAGGTTCATTAACAAACTTGCAAGTCCCTATTACTTCCACCAACCAATTAACCTTGAAATTAAATTACTCAGATTCTCCATTTGTTGACTACTCAGAAACCTCAATATTAAATATTAAAGTATTTTCAGATATAACTTGGAATTTGGATATTGATTATACTACTAGAGAAAGAGCTATATATACACTAAATGGTATCTTATCGTCTAGCACAGATCCTTCTTTAAAAATAAGTAACAGGGATGTTGAAGTTTATTTTAATGGAACCTATGTTGCAACTGCAACAACAAGAGCGGATGGCAGTTTTACATCTAATTTTCAAGTTCCTGATGGTAATGGAACGGCATCAATCCAAGTTCAATTAGTTGATTTTGCAGGAAAAGATATCAGTTCACCTGTTCAGTATATACTCGTAGAACAAGCACTCCCATCAAATCCTGGATTCGGTGATTTACCTCCTTTTTTAATTTTTTCTTTAATCTTTTTTCCCATTTTAGCAGGTGTAGTTGCAGTGCTGGTTGTATACGGTTATAAATACTATAAAAAACAAGAAAAAGAATCTCGAGTGGTCAGTATACCACTAGAATCAAAATTTATAAATCTCAAGATCCTTAAAGATTCAGGAAGGTTAGAAGAGTCTATTTCATATTTATTCAATGCAATATATATGGATTTAATTGATGCTAAGTATAATCGAAAAAGAAAAGAAAATGAAACAATAAGAGACTTTGCGATTATTTCAGTAAAAGAGTTAAAATTAACACCATCATCAATATATCCATTTATTCAAAAAGTTGAGGAAATAATATATGCAAAACCGTTTAAAATAACAGAAAAAGATTTCTATAATACATGTGAATTATTTTCACCAATTTATTTCCAATTAACAGGATATAATTTCAATTTAAATTTTTAATTCAAATATTATAAAAACCCCAAATATAAAATTTAAAATTAAGTACAAAGAAATATAAATTCAAAAAAAATTAATAATTAAATTATTCGAAAAAATACAAAAATAGGTAGAAAATAATGGCAAAAAAGAAAAAAAAACAACCAGAACCAGAGATTAATATTAAGCAGAAGTTTGATAACGTGAAGATTCTCGTTGAAACAAATAGACCCAAGGAGGCAATAGCCTATATATATCTAGTGTATGATGATCTTATTAATATAAAATTTAAAAAACCTAGATTATCTCATCAAACTATTCGCGAATTTGCTATTGCTTGTGTAAATGAATTAGAAAAAAAATTAAAACCAGAAGTTGTGTATCCATTTATAAAAAAAATAGAAGATATAATCTATGGTGGGGTTGAACCTACAACTAAAGAACTAAACTTTACAATTGATTTGTTTACTAATCTATATAACGAAATAACGGGGAAGTCATTCACATTTAAGCTGTAGGATTAAGAAGTATTAATATTTGTTATAATCTCAATATACTAAAAAGCAATCACAATGGTAAAACAAAGAAAAGCCTCTCAAAAGAGTATAAATATTTCCAAAGTAATAGTGTTCATATTTTTAACTATATACTTATTTATTTTTGGAATTATTATTAGTGATTTTATTGTTCATATACAACAAGAAAATCCAGGTAACTTACCCGCTTGGTGGGGTTTTATAACCTATGTCCCTCTTTTATGTTATTTTGGGGGAATTTTTAGTGGTGCTTTTCTTATTATATTTATAAGAAATGCTACTACTATAAAAACACGTCAAACACAATCTCGAAAGAAAATTAAATCTGGTTCAATATATAAACAAGCATTATTTGTCTTAATATTTATTTTTGTGTTTATTCCTTTATTTTCTCCCATCATTGACAGAGGAAAAAATACTCAAAATTTTTCAGTTTACAATCCCGCTTGGAATGGAGCCACAGACTTTAAAACAGCTATTGAAAATGATGGATATGATGTTATGACTGTACAATCAAGTCTGAGTGCCACTGATAGACTAATAAATACAACAATCAATAATCATTTTAAAGAATCAATACTACTGATTTTACTAGGTCCAAATCAATTTTATGATCCTATTTTCGAAATTCCTTATTTTATTGAATTTTTTAAAGGTACTAATTCACTTCTAATATGTCATGATCATGGTTCTACAAGTACACTATTATGGGAAATTTTACTTGCGAGTTTGTTTGATCCTAGTATTAATATTCCCTTAACAATATTTCCTGACGGAGTTTTACGAGATAATCAATCCTATGATACAACACCAGAATTTCCTGTTATCCAAAATTTTGCTCCTCATCCTACTACAGTCGGTATTAGTGAAGTTATACTATCAGTGGCTTCTTGTGCAGTAGGAGGACCTTTTATTAGTGCATTCGGTTGGAATTCTGTAGGTACTTCATCTGCTTACTCATTTATTGATAAAAACGATGATGGGAGATATACTGAACCGGAAGACACACTAAATTTGGGTTTTATGAGTTTAATTGATTTAGGATTCCCATTTCCTTCCACTTTTCCACTTGGAGTATATGACCAACATGTATTTTTAGCAAATGATATGGGAACACAACGAGTTTTTGTATCTGCCGATGCCAGTTTATTTAATAATGAACTAATTAATGATCCTCTCTATGATAATAGGCAATTTGGAATAAATATAATTCAATGGCTAACGCAAGTGAATGAAGGAAGGACTAGGGATGAATGGTTAGTAGTTTTTGATGAAGCTCACATAAGACCAGAATATTCTCGAGATCTTACATCCGCGGGAATTTTTGGTTTTGTAATGCAATATATCGTCCACTTGTCGACCAATCCAATCACAGCTTGGATTTATCCATTATTAGCATTTTATTCCTTACGGAAATACCTCCCTAAAAAGGATAAGAAGAAGGAAGAGCAAAAAATAGCTGAAGAAGAGGAAAAGAAAGAAGAAATCGCTAGATTTAGAACCTCCTCCTTTTTTGCAAAAAAGATTGAAGAATATAAAGATAAAATGAAATATGGAGATGCATTAAAACTGCTTTATAGAAGGCTCGAAAGGAAATTGAATAGTCAATTGGGAGGAGCAAAAATTACAACACAAAATGTTATTGATTTGGTTATTTCAAAAGATCCTTCAGCTACAAAATTAAAAACAAGAAGATTAAGTAAATTTATGGAGAAAATATTAGCAATTAAAGAAGGTAAAGATAAAGTTAAAACTGAACAAGATTTCGAAGAATTATTTTACGAAATGGATTGGGCAGTTAATAATATTTAGTCATTTTTACAATATCAAATAAAAAATAAATAAAAATATTATAAAAAAAAATAATCGAGGTTAAAAATAAATGGAAGCTCCAGACAAAGCAAAATATTATGACCATGAAGAAATTGATGTAGCACCTATAAGAGAGATAGCTCAGGAAGTTCTAAGTGAAGTAAGTCGAGTTATTGTAGGGAATGGTGAAATTTTGCAGCAATTATTTATAGCTTTACTTGTTAATGGCCATGTACTATTAGAAGGAGTTCCTGGTCTAGGTAAAACTGTAATGGCAAAAACTTTTGCTAAAACACTTGGTATATCATTTCGAAGAGTTCAATTCACACCTGATTTATTACCAGCAGATATTACTGGTACAAAAATTTTTGATCAGAATGAAGGTGCTTTTGTACTACAAAAAGGACCACTTTTTGCGAACATGGTACTAGCTGATGAAATTAACAGAAGTGCTCCTAAAACACAATCAGCTCTACTTGAGGCTATGGCGGAACGTCAAATAACTATTGAGGGTCAAACTTTACAACTTGAAAAACCCTTCATAGTAATTGCAACAGAAAATCCAGTAGAAATGGAAGGAACTTATCCACTACCAGAAGCTCAAGTTGATAGATTCTTATTCAAACTCTGGCTAGACTATCCTGAGCAAGATGAAGAGGTAGAAATTATGCGTCGACAAATTTCAGGTGAATCACCTTCTGTTGATATAATCACAACTGGTGAAGAAATCCTTGCAGCGCAGAAGATTATGAATTTGGTTTATATTGATGATCGAATTCTTAAATATGTTCGAGATATCATTTTAAAAACTAGAAATCATCCCCAAATTGCGCTTGGATGTGGACCAAGAGCTAGTTTAACTCTTATGAAATGTGCGAAAGCTCGTGCTGCAATTCTCGGTCGATCTTATGTGACTCCTGATGATGTACGAGCATTGATAGTCCCAGCATTAAATCACAGACTTCTTTTAAAACCTGAAGCAGAATTAGAAGGACTTGATACAAAGGCTGTTCTTAAATCAATTGTTGAGGAAATATCAATCCCTATCTAAACCAATTTTTTTATGGTTAAGTTTTTAATCAGAATAAATGAAAAAAATATTAAACAAGGTGTAGTTTTATATTAGGAGGTAAAGGTAGAAGTTTAATTTTATTTGCTGTATTTTTTCTTACAGCAGGATTTGCATTTGTAAATTATTTCTTGATTTACTTCGCAATTCTATTACTATTTAGTACGATCATTAGTTTACCAATCTTCTATTATAAAATGAATATAGAAGAATTACAAGTACATAGAGAACTTGAGAAAGAAAAAGTATTTAAAGATGACTTTGTTCATGTAAAGGTAGTCATAGAAAATATAGGCCGAAATAGCTTTGATTTCATTGAAATAAGAGATAATTATAATCCACAGTTATTTAGGTTAATCTTAGGTGAGAATTTTATATCTACTAGAATTGGACCAAAAGACTTAATTAAATTTTCATATGTTCTTGAACCAAAAGTAAGAGGAGAATATGCTCTCGGACCTCTATCAATAATAGTAAAAGATAGATTAGGATTTAATTCAGTTGAACGTATCGTACCTGATAGTGTTACAGATATCCTTATTTACCCTCCTTATGAAGATATTAAAAGAATTGAAATTTTAGGCTCAAAACGATCTTTACAATTAAACTATGGTTTGCAAAGATCGAAACAAAAAGGACTCGGATCTGAATTTTATGGGATGCGGAAATATGTCTTTGGAGATCAATTTAGATTGATAGATTGGAAAGCAAGCGCTAGATCGCAAACTTTAATCGTTAAAGAGTATGAAAGTGAAAGAGATGTAACTGTAATGATTATTGTAGATTCATCTGATACAATGGCGGGTGGAGCAATTGAGAATACAAAATTTGAATATGCAATAAGAGCCTGTATGCTCTTAACAAAAGTTGCTCTAACACGACGAGATAACGTAGGAGTTTTTACATTCTCAGATAAGAAAAATTTGAAATTCTTGAAGCCAAATTCAGGAGAAGATCACTTTTATCAAGTATTAGATTTTGTAGCAAGAGTAAAACCACAAGGAAAGTGTAAATTCATGGAAGCCATGGATCATTTTACAAAACGTTTTCAAAAACGCAGTTTAGTTTTTATTATATCTGATTTAGAAGCAAATCCAAAGGATATAGCTCAAGCTGTTAAGAAATTAGTCCCATTCAATCATTCGATAATAATTATTAATCCTTTCAGTCCATGGTTCGAGATTCATGAAATAGATTTATCTTCAACAGACAAAGCTTTAGCAGAAGCAATTAGTGAAGAAATGATGGAACATATTTTATCTATTAGACAAAATCTTCGAAATTTGGGGATCAATATAATAACTTGTGGACCTGATGATATGATGAATCAAGTTTTAAGTAATTATATGGAAGCAAAAAAGAAAGGAAAGGCATACTAAGGGAGGAATGTTAAGATATGACTCGAATATATATATTGTCATTAAAAATAATTAATCTATCATTGTTCGCCTGGCTGTTTGTTATTTTTCTTACTTCAATCTTTCATTTTGATACTGTGGTCGTAACAGCTGATAATGAATTTGTATTATTTGCATTTTTAGGAGCATTAAAAAACGTTTTCTCATATGCTATTTATGGATTTTTATTCATTATCGCTTATGGTTTAGCATTTATTTTTGGTGGAGCATTCAATAGTTATTTGTTTAATTTTGTTGAGGGTTTTTTTCAAGGTTATTTGAGTAATTGGTTTTCAATCCCTCAACCTGAATTACAGAACATTCCCAATTTAATATTAAGTGAATTAGGAGTACTTTTTAATGATCTTTATTTGTTTATTTTTCAAGTCTTATTCGTTATTTCAGTTATATATGCCATCAGAGGTTTTTTCAAAAGCGATCCTAGGAATTCATTTGTAGCAATTGGCTCAATCGTTCTTATGATTATTGTCCCCTTGATGATAGTAGGGTTAAGAGATATGTTGAATTTGTTCCTAGGAAATTTACCTCCAGAAAGTAGACCAGAGTTTGTACAACAAATCTACCAAATGGCCTCAACTAATCCTCTTGATGATAATCTTACTCAAGTTCCCATAGATAATCTATTTCAGTTTTTAGCGAGTCCAGTTATTTTATTTGCAATTATTTCATATATTTATCTCGAACTGACATTTCAAATAACCTATGCTGATACAGTTACCAAACCTTCTGTAGAGAGAAGTGAAAGATTAGAAGCCCAATTAAATATTTTAGCTAGAGAATCACATTTCATAACCGCAAATATCGATAAGATTAAAGAAGAAGCTAAAGAAAGAATGAAAGAAATTGAAGCAGAGCAGCAAGAAGGATTAGTTGTTGGAAAATTCTTTGCAAAAACAGGAAGGCGATTTTCCTATGTAAAAGAAATGATCGAAAGGAGAAAACTAGAGGAAGAGGAGAAAAAATTAGTAACTGCAGCCTCAAAAACTAGAAGACTTGGGAAGTATATTGATCGTCTTTTCCGAGAAGATCCTGAAGCTAGAGATACATTAACTGCAAGTTCTTCAGCTCCTCGGGTTCGAAATTTGGCAACATCTACTTTATTCAATTTTATTTATCGTGTAGGCTTACTTATGATAATAAGTTTCATCATTATTCATCCATATTGGTTTTTAAATACAGTGCTACAATTACCTGATGCAATTACTGAAAGTGTTGCAATGTATTCTCCTGAAGTCATTATAATAATACTCGGACCAATCATGTTAATATTTCCAGTAATTTCAAAACTAATTTCATTTATCAAGCATAGAAATTTAATAATTCGATTACAGCAAGAAGGACGTATAAAAGAACTTCTGACTTCAGTTGGGGACTATGTTATAAAGGAAGAAGCTCAAGCAACAATTGAGGAAGAAACCAAGGAAGTAGCAACTGAATCCGCATAAGTAACTTTTTATCCTTTTTTTATAAATTTATGATAAAGTCAGCTAAATCTATTTTTTTTTCCAGATTTGTCATCAAAGTTTCATAGCTATAATTCTTAATTCCTAAATCTTCAATATCTGGTTTAAACTTACTATCTTTCTTATCAATAATAAGGGTACCTAAGAAATCCTTATAAAAACTTGCTACACCTAAACATGAGACTTCTAAACCACAAAATTTCATCATTTTATCTGCAGGGCCCTTAACAGTAGCACCGTCTATAATTGGACTTATTGCATAAACTTTATCTTTAACTTTAAATAGAGTATCCTTAATTCCTTCTACTTGAAGAATAGTCCCTATTGAGACAATTGGATTTGAAGGACAAATAATTATTTTTTTGGCTCGTTTTATATATTTTAATACATTCGGTATCGGGATTGCTTTTTCAATTCCTCTAAATTCAATATTAAGAATTTCAGGTTTGCAATGATGCTTAATGAAATACTCTTCAAAATGCATAGTCCCTAATGGTGTGGATATAAAAGTTTCAACAGTTTCATTTGACATCGGAATTATATGAGATTTAACACCTAAATTTTGACATATCAAATTAGTTATTTCTGCTTTATTATAACCTTGCTTAAATAAATCAGTGCGATATATATGAGTAGCTAAATCTTTATCACCAAGATTAAACCATCCAGTGTCATAAAATTTCTTTAAAACACTTAAACAATTAAATGACTCATTTACATAACCCCATCCTTTTTTTTTATCGACTAAGTTTGCTAATGTATAAGTAATAATATCTAAATCAGGGCATATATTGAGGCCAAATAATTCAATATCATCTCCGGTATTTACTATAATTTTAAGCAATTCTGGTTTAATAATTTGAGATATTCCTTCAATAAATTTTGCTGCTCCGACACCACCCGCCAAAAGTACATAATAATTTTCACTCATAACTTATCCCTTTTAAATTTTAAGTTCAAATATTATTTCCTTTAAATTTTTACGTTTTGGGGCTTGTATTGTTTTCATAGGGTATCCAACTGTAAAAAATGCCATAGGGATATATGATTCAGGTAGTTTTAAACAATCCTTTATTATATTTTTAGCAAATACAGGTGCACAATACCAACATGCAGCTAAACCTTTCATCTCAAACGCAAGAAGTAAATAAGTTGCTGAACTACTGATACTTTGGATCCCCAAAATAAATTCATTCCGATTTCTTTCAGGATTGGTATATTTCTCTAAATCTGAAGTATCCAAACATAATAAAATCAAAATCGGAGCGTTTAAAAAATTCTTTCTAGATTTTTCAACTCTAGATTTGATATAATCTTTAGGCTTTCCATCTTTCTCTAAATCAGATATTAATTTTTCATTCATTTTCTCTATTAATCTCTCACGTACTATATCTCTTTCAAAGATTATATACCTCCAATGTTGCCCATTATGAGCACTTGGAGCCCATCGAGCAATCTCAATGCATTCTTCAATATTCTCTTTTTTAACATTTTCTGCTGTAAATCTTAATTTGTAGCTTCTACGATTTTTTAGAAATTTATTGATAATTTTTTCTTCATTATCAAGAAACAAATCATCTTCTTTCTTTCTTATAATAGATTTAATTGTCGTCTTCTCATTAAATTCAAAGTTATATCCTCTTATTAAAACTATTGGAATACCCTCATCTGATTCTCCCATAACTAATTGTGCTGCTGCTGCTAGACTATCGACTTGCCCAATAATAGTTGTTTGAAGTTCATATCCAAATAAATCCTTTTTACCTCGCATATCTAAAATTGGACTTATTCCTGAAACTCCAATCGCAGTTCCAATAGCTCCTAATCTAAACGGTCTACCAAAAGAATCAGAAATTATCACAGCAATCTCTTTTTTGGCATTTTTTTTCAACACTCTTCTTATTTCTTCAGCATCTTTATCTGGGTTTTCTGGTAGTAGTGTAATAATTCCCTCACCATTGGTATTTGACTTGTCTATTCCCGCATCAGCACATATAAATCCATGCTTAGTTTCAGTTATTAAAACATGTTGATACTTCACTATTTGCTTTGCTTCATTAAGTATTAATTGTACTAATTCAGGTTTTTTTTCTGGTAATCCATATTTTTTTGATTTTTGTTTTAGTGTTTTAGAAATTTCAAAAGCTTTCTCACTTGGTAAAATCTCATTCAAATTTAATGTTCTCCCATTACTTTTGGATATGATTGTCTGAGCAATCACAATAATATCTCCGTCCTGTAAAGTTAAGCTATTTTGCTTTAAAGCATGAATTATGATTTCAGGGATATTATCCCCCTTTTTAATTAATGGAATTTCACTTAATCCAATAATTTTAATTTCATTCATAAGATTCATGATAAATCAATTTTAGAGATTAGAATATCTTTTAATATCTGCTTTCTTACTTTCAGCAAACTTTTCAAATTTAATAGGAATTGCACAACAAGCAGAGAAAAATTTGAATTGAATTTTAGAATTGTAGTTTTTTAGCCACACTAAGGTCTCTTTAGAGGGAATTTCAATTCTAGTTATACCTGCTTGAATAGCAGCTTTTTCAATTTCAATCTTAATTTTTCCTCTAGGTCTCATACATCCTAATGATATTTCTGTCTCAGGAAAAGCAACTCTAACGATTGAAATAACCTTGGCAATATCTTCAGGTTTTGGAGTATCAAATTTGATCTTAGAATCCTTTGGTGGTATTAATATAATAATTACTATCAGAGACGGATTGATTTTGCTTTCTTTAATAAATTTTATAGATTCAATTTCTTTATTGAGCTTTCCATAATGTAGACCAATGCATATATGAGGCACAATATTTAATTTATATTTCTTTAAGATTTCTATTGCTCTTTTATATTCATTTAATTCAATATTTAAATGATAAATATTCTTTACAACATCCTCATCCATATTAATGTCAAAGGAGACAATATCAACATTTGCTTCAGCAATTTTCTTTGCTGTTTCTTCATTTAATAATCCTGTATGGGTATTTATTATCAAATTTGTTTCTTTCTTTACTTTTTTAATAGTATTTAAAAATTCTAATAATGGTACTGAACCATCAACCATACTCCCACCTGATATTAAAGCGCCTACACCACTCTTATTAGATAAATCAAATAGAAATTTTTCGAGCTCCTCTTTTGTTAGAATTTGTCTCATACCTTTCAAATATTTCTTGTTACAATGTTCACATTCCAAGGCACACTCACTTCCCGTAATACTTATTGCGGGAAATCTATTTGTGGGATTATATATTTTAAAAACATTATTAAAATTGCTTCGAGTGATCTTTTGAGTTAAAGCAAATAGATCATCAAGATCATTTGAATTTAACTCTAAAATATTTAGAAAATCTTCCCATGAAGCGGATTTGGTCTCCAATTTCTCTATTAATATTCTACTATTATTCATATTTTTTTAACCAATTCAAATTGGAGTATTTCTCTATTGCTAATTGCTTTGCTAAATTCTTCTCATCTTCAGAAATAATGCCATCTTCTAAAGTAATCCCCAGTGTGTCTTCAAAACCCTTTTTTAATGAAACTATTAGGTTAGCTTCTTGATAATTCGAAATATAATTTTTGATCCCTATACACTTTGCACGAACCGACCTTACCATTCTAGACTCTTCTACATTTTCAGGAGCTCTCAATATAGAATACATTAGTTCTGGATCAAGATCCAACAAAATAGTACCATGTTGAAGAAGGCACCCCTTTTTTCTAACTTGTGCATTTCCAGAAAATTTTTTTCCATCTAATAAGATAGCAGGGCAATGAATAATATCTTTTTCTGCGTTTAATCCAAAGATTGTCAAACCCTTAATTATTCCTTGGGTTATGATCTCAAATTGCTCTATTACCTTATTAGCACCTAGATCTTCAAGAGTTTTAATAGGGCATACAATTGAATAAGTAATTTCTCTGAATTCATCGTGAAAAACAGCACCACCTCCAGTAATACGCCTTACGATTGTGAATCCTCTTTTTTCAGCAAATTTTAAATTAATCTCATTTGATAGACTCTGATTTCTTCCAATACTAGCAGTTGAAGGGTTCCATTTATAAAACCTTAGTGTACTTGGAGATTTCCTCTCTATAACTCTTTGTAAAATAGCTTCATCTAAAGCCATATTCCAGTATCCATTATTAACTTCAAGAGGTAAAAATCTCCAAATATTCATTTTTAATACCAAGGAGTTAGTTAACAAATTTGTATAATAAATTAGATACTTCCTTCTTTTCGTTTTCTGTCAATGCTCTTGGATAGTTATAAATTGGACCTGATGGTTTTGATGTATAATAAGGACGATTGCATCCAGGACATCCAGAAGTTAAAAAAGCATTTGAATCATTAATAATTCTATTTAGATCATTTTTACTAATATTGATATTTATTAATTGTCCTCTCGTATTAAATGTAAAGTCTTTTAGTTTTTTCTTCTTACTAATGATAAGAAATCTTCCTAACTGAAGTTTTCTAAAACTTAAAATTTCGGGTTGGGGTATGTTTTCATATCTGGTACCTTTTATAGGAGTAAATGCAAATAATGAAACAATAATCCCTTTATTATTTAATTCTTCTATAAGTTTAATAACTTGTTTTTCTGTTTCTCCTAATCCAATTATTATATGAGTACTTACATATCCAGGAGAAAAAATTTCTAATGCTTCATTTAACTTAATAAAATGTTCTTCCCATGTATAAGGACCTCCGATTTTAACGCCTTTAGTTTTTTCAAAAACATCTGGTGTGGCACCATCTAATGCAATACCGACTCTTTCTATACCTTTATTTTTCAATTCTTTCAATTGTTCTCGTAAGAAAGGAGGAATAGCTACAGATATCGGAATATCTGTGTAAACACTAAGCTGAGTAATGATTTCAATTAAATCATTAAAATTCTCTGGATAATTTAGTGTCTGAATACAGATTCGTTTAAATTTTTTTGAAAATGGCATATATTTTAACTTCGTTAAAAAAACTTTAAAATTAAATATAGGCCAAGTAACTCGAGAAAGATTTTCGGTTGATCCTTTTGATGAACGAGCTTGAGGACAAAAACCACAATTAGCAATACAATGACCTTCCTTGTATGTCATAATGTAGCATGTTGTTGGGGGGCTTTTGAATTGAGGCAATACTCCTAAACCTAAAACAGAAGCGCTTCCAAAAGACACTCTAATTTTTTCAATAGTCACTAATTTCACTAATAAATTAGTAAAATTAAGTTTTATTACATCAGTTTAAAAAATTTTTAATCGTTTTACTTAATATTATTTATGAAATATCAAGATTTACCCTTTATAAGTAACTACGTAAAAAATTTATTAAATCAATTATTTAAATGTTCAATATTGATTATATCCTTGAAATAAAGAAAGATGATGTAGATTTATGGTTGAATATGACCCCCATAAGATAGAAAAGAAATGGCAACAAAAATGGGAAAAAGAAAAAATATTTGAGGTCAAAGAAGATCAAAAGAAGAAAAAATATTATGTATTGGAGATGTATCCTTATCCTTCCGGTAAACTCCATATGGGACATCTAAGGAATTACACTATTGGGGATTGTTATGCTAGATTTAAGAGAATGAATGGTTTTAATGTACTTTACCCTATGGGTTTCGATTCATTTGGTATGCCAGCGGAAAATGCAGCAATAGATCATGGAGCTAATCCAGAATTATGGACAAACAAAAACATAAAAACAATGAAAAGTCAACAAAAAAGGATTGGACTTTCATATGATTGGACAAGAGAAATTTCAAGTCATGACCCTAACTTTTATAAATGGGATCAGTGGTTTTTTTTACAGATGTTAGAAAAGGGATTAGCTTATAAGCAAGAAAGCTACGTTAATTGGTGTCCTAAATGTTCGACTGTTTTAGCAAACGAACAAGCTCAAGGAGGAACATGTTGGAGATGCAACTCCAGAGTCGATCAAAAATTTTTAACACAATGGTTTTTAAAAATAAGAGAATACGCTGAAGAGCTACTCGAGGGTTTAAATCTTGTTGATTGGCCTGATAAAGTAAAGATAATGCAACAAAATTGGATTGGAAGATCAGAGGGTACAATCATAAAATTTCCTATTGAAGGTGAAGATCGAACAATTGATATATTTACAACTAGAGCTGACACACTTTATGGTGCAACATTTATGGTTTTTGCTCCAGAACATCCTTGGATTCATGAATGGGTCAGTGATACTGAATATGAAAAAGACTTTAAGATTTTATACGATGATGTAATGCATCAAGATAAATTTGAAAGAACAGATATCGAAATTGAAAAAAAAGGTATGTACATTGGTAAAAAAGCGATAAACCCCGTAAATAATGAAGAAATACCCATATTTATTGGTAATTTCGTTATTTATGAGTATGGCGCAGGAGCTGTTATGGCTGTTCCTGCGCATGATCAGAGAGATTTTGAGTTTGCGAAGGAATATGATATTCCCATAAAAATAGTAATTCAACCACACGATTATGAATTAGGTATAACAAAAATTTCTCGAGCATATGAGGATGTTGGAGTTCTTGTAAACTCAGAAGAATTTAATGGCCTTGAAAATCAAGTTGCTGCTAATGAAATAACTAAAAAATTAGATAAACTTAATATGGGATATGCTACCGTAAACTATAAATTAAGAGATTGGGGTATTTCACGTCAACGTTATTGGGGATGCCCGATTCCAATAATCTATTGTGAAGATTGTGGTTTAGTCCCTGTACCATATGAGGATTTACCTGTTATTTTACCAAAAGATGTTAAATTTACTGGGACGGGTAACCCATTAGAAACAAGCGAGAAATTTATCAATACTTTATGTCCTAAATGTGGAAATAAAGCAAAGCGAGAAACAGATACATTGGATACTTTTGTAGATAGTTCTTGGTATTTCTTTGCTTATTGTGATCCTCCATCTAAAAAATCAATAGTACCATATAGAAGCAAGAATGTGAATTATTGGGGAAATATTGATCAATATATTGGAGGTATAGAACATGCAGTAATGCACCTAATATATGCCAGATTCTTCACAAAAGTAGCTAGAGATCTAGGGCTTCACAAATTTGATGAACCTTTTCAATCATTGCTTACACAAGGAATGATTAATAAAGTTCATCCCTTCTGTATTAACTGTAATACCTTCCTTATGAAAGCTGATTTAGATCAAATGGAATGCAGAAAATGTGGAAGTAGAGAACTTATTCAAAAATCAGTAAAGATGAGTAAGAGCTATGGAAATACCGTAAATCCAGGAAAAATAATTGACAAATATGGAGCGGATGCGGCGAGGTTTTTTATTTTATTTGGTGCTAGTCCAGAATCAGGATTAGAATGGTCGGATGAAGGTGTAGATTATGCTTTTCGATACATTAGGAATACATTTCAGTTATTAACTGGCCCTTTTCAAGATGTTAGAACCACAACTACTGTACGAGACATATTGATAAAATATTTTTTAAATAAAACTATTAAAGAAGCTACTGAGAATCTGGATAAGTTATCAATAAGAAATGCGGTTAATAATATTATACAATTTACATCTGAGTTAAATAAATATAGAAGTGAAGGGATTAATAGAGAAATCTTTGAAGAATGTAAGGAAAAATTAATATTATTGCTTCATCCAATAGCACCTCATATGACTGAAGAAATATGGGAAATATTAGGTAGAAAGGGTTATGTAAGCAAAACAGAATGGCCGGTATTCAATAAAAAACTAATTACCCAAGAATCTGATCATAAGTGGAAATTAATGAACAATATCATTGATGACATCAATAAAATTCAACTAGCAATGAAATTAGATTCACTGAATAGAGTTCATATAATTATTGCTGATCATTGGAAATTAAAATTTTATAAAAGATTTATGTCTTTAATAGAAGATACAATGAATCAAGGAGAAATAATGAAGCTTTTAATGAATGATAGTGAATTAAAAACACATGGGAAATTGATAAGTCAAATTATTAATAAAATTTTAAAAAATATAGGCAAATTTTTAAAATTTACATTATCTTCAGATGAAGAATTCCAATTTTTTAATGAAATAAAGCCAATATTAGAAAAAAAATTCCAGTCTAAAGTTGAAATAAAATTTGAAAAAGACTCAAACGAGGAAAAAGCAACTCAAGCCCTCCCTGGTAAACCAGCGATCATAATTTTTTGAAATTTATGGTTGAGATTATCAAATTAAATTATTTAATAGGTCTAATTTCATTATTATTTTATTAACTCAGAATTAAATAAATTATTATAAATTTAATTATTTTAAAATTTGGTAGAAAAGCGGCAAATCAATTTAAATTAAGAATATTATTTTTAAAGTAAATGACGATATATGAATTTAGTATAATTTCTACTACCGGATTTCCTTATTTTAATTCAATAATTAATCCTCTTCCAGAAGGAGTAAAACTGTTTCTTAGATTTTTTGACTTTTCTAAAGATAAATTAATTATTCAAGATCATTTAGAAGAAACCTCTAAATTTGATCTAACAGCTGGTTTAATATCTGCTTTGTTTGAATTTGCTAGAAATATAAATAAAAAAATAGAAGTTCTTGAATTTAAGCCTAAAAAAGATGAAAATCCAAATTATTTTGATGAAAAAAAGTTAAAATATCATGGAGATGTTTTAATTACAGCACAAACTGAAACTTTTTTATTACATAAATCAGTTCGAGAAAAGATAAAATTGATCTATAACAATTATATCGAGTCTAAAATTCCTCTTGAATCCGCTGATACTATTTATGAAAATGAAGAAAAAAAAATTAAAGCCATTTTAACAGATTTTGAAGCAAGAAAAAAGATCTCTAAAAATCGAAATGAAATGAAGCGTTTAGCAAACGATTTTTTGAATGAAATGAAAGATTATGGATTATGGGGAATATGTATAACATCATTTGATCTTTCTCCAATTGTTTCTTACGGGAAGAAATATTCATTGGAAAATATATCTGATATTTTAAGACATATTGGATATATACCTGAAATTGCTCCATTAGATTGGATTTATAGACAATCTTTTTTTTCTGATGAATCTGTTCAAGT
>JAEOTW010000199.1 GCA_016839655.1 Promethearchaeota archaeon
GGGTATTCAAGAATTTCAAATTCCTGTTACTCCCTGGATCTAGATTAGATGATTTAACAGAGCGAGAAGTTGAATTTGAAAGAATAAGAGGCAAAAGAAAATTTATTCGACGATTTAAATCAGTTTTGACAATTACAGGTATTGTTATTGTTTTTGCGGTATTAACATTAGCTGTATTTTGTCATTGGATTTCACCTTATAATTTTGAGTATGTAACTCGTAGTCATCCTGGAGCATGGAATCCACCATCACCCGCTCATCCTCTAGGACAATCGGAATTAGGGTATGATGTGTTATCACGTTTAATATTTGGAGCACGTTCCTCATTATCAGCAGCTTTACCATCAATAATGTTGAGTGTTGTTGGGGGAGTAATAATTGGAGTTATCTCAGCTTATTATCGTGGATGGGTTGATTCAATCTTAATGAGAATATGTGATATTTTATTAGCGTTTCCAGGATTAATTCTAGCATTGGTAGTTATTTCAATTGTAGGTCAACAAATTCAATATATATTAATTGTTTGGGGTATTTTGGGGATTCCATTTTATGCCCGTTTGATTAGAGGTAGCGTGTTACAAGCCAGAGAATTACCATATATTCAAGCAGCGAAAGTAGCGGGAGCAGGAAATGGCAGAATAATGTTCCGTCATATCCTACCTAATGTCATTCAACCAATTATAGTTTCGATTACCTTCAATATTGGTGGTTGGATTTTAGGGTTAGCTGCGCTTTCATATCTGGGTTTTAGTGACCCTAATATGATAGAATGGGGAAACGATATTAACTTTGCGAGAACTAATCTCTATTCGGCACCATGGGCTTCTCTGTGGCCTGGTTTCATGATATTGATTACAGTTTTAGGTTTTATGCTGCTAGGTGATGGGTTAAGAGACGCATTAGACCCTAGATTAAAAAATTTATAATTTTTTTTTTCTATTTTTTTTTAAAATAAGATTTATATATACCTTTTTCAATCTGATAATTTTGTCTAATTGAATAAAAACTAAGATTTAATTAAATGCTACTCTTAGGCCTTTTCCATGAAGTTATGTTGTTCAAATAATTCTGCAAACTCATAAACAGCTTGTGGAGAAAATAAATGTTGAAATTCCAAAGTTAATATTGCACAAATCTCTTTAAGATTTAATGATAATCCTATGAAATTCAACAACTCTTGAGCATCACCTCCCCATACATCTGGTGGTCCTGGAACTTTAAACTTCTCGTATTCAATCGACAATAAAATTGGTATATAATATTTCAAATTCTTTCTCCCTATAAATTTTAGAACCCATTTTTGTTTTAAATAATCTGGTTCCTCAATATGAAGAAGATCAATTGATGCGTATTTGCAAAATTTATTCCAGTGAGTTAAAAGATCTTCCTTAATTATATCTAATTTTTTTTTTCTTTCGTCATATAATTCTTTAATTATAAGTGAAAATGAATCAAATTTCTTTACTGAATCCAATATTAATTTTTCATTGTTGACAAAAGCGTCTATTAAAGTTTTACCGATTAAAGCAATCTCGTTTTTAGATATTAAAGATGTTTCACTTTCTTGATTAAGTTTATTATAAAGTGTGAATATCATTTCTTTTACTTTTCCAAAACGTTGATAAAAGTTTTCTTCCAAAATTGACCATATTGATATTAAAGTATCTTTATTTTGTATTGAAAAGATATAACTTGTGCAAAGAGCAATAGCAATTACTCGTTTCAATTCAGTTGAATCACACTTTTCGATTGTATCAAGAGAACTATGCCAATAAGGATCTTCATGCCCAATCATAATACCTGGAATAGCTATAGGACGAGCTACAAATACACCATGGTCGCTTCCGCCTGTGTAAGGTACTATCCGATATCGCATCTGCATTTGTGTACCATTTATTGCTTTACCGTTAGGGTGATCTGCTATTATCCTCGCAAAATATGAAATTATATCATTCAAAATCGAAGGTCTTGAGTAAGGCGCTAAACAAATATTACATGGATTCCCAACTTCTAAAGGATGTTCTCCGATCATATCCAAATTGATATTAAAGAGCGCATTCTTAACAGTGTTTTCATGTTCTTTAATCCAAGGAAATGTACCATGAAACTCAGGAACCCATAGAAATCTTATTGTTCTTCTTGGTTGTTCAATTATATTTTTTTTTATTAATGCTGTAACCGAACGCGCTAATTCCAATAATCCTGCGGATCCACTAGCATTATCATTTACTCCAGCAGCAGGGTGACATATATGTGCTGTTAATATAATTTCCTCTTGAGGTTTTTCTACACCTCTAATAGCTGCAGTAATTACTTCAAGTTCTCCATCATATATTTCAGCATCAACTTTAGCATGTAATTTAACAGGCCCTTTTTTCAATAATTCTTTTAAGTATAATCCTTGCTCGAAAGTTATACTAAATCCAAAAGTCGTTTTTTTTAAATCTTCAGCGATGGCTGGAAATCTATTATATATAGTCATACTTTTATATCCCGCAGCGCGTTCTGGACCGGGATATACTATAACTCCTAATGCTCCTTTCTCTGCATATAATGTTGGTACTATAATTCTTGGAGCTTCCATTAAAACTATTTTTCCTTCAACTTCTAATCCTTCAAAATCTTCTTCTTTATTGCCTTTCCCAATATCTATCAATTCTGCTATAACATCACAAGATTTTGATCTTCCCAATATGCACATTGGAATATCCTGAAAACGACACAAAATTTCTTTTTTGGGCTCAATTATGTTTAACTCAGCTGATCTGATCTCCCAACTTTGAGTTACTATCCATTCCCAAGTTTTAGTTTTTCCATCTGCAGGATATTTATGAAGTATAACCTCATCTAAACCAAATGTTCTTAATTCTTTCATTACTTTTTCTACAATTTCATGATAATCCTGAGAACCTACCACTCGATTATACTGTGAAATCTTCGATACCCAATCAAATGCATATTTTCCACTAACTTCATTCAATACATCATCAATAAATTTAGAGAGATCCATCATAATTTTGTTTTCCTTTTTAAGATTGAAGGTGTTAATTAATTTGATAATACATGCTTAAAAAATATAAAACTTTTGATTGTAAGTTTCTGATTATATTAGGATTTCCGAAGTAATTTCTTGTAAAGATTTACAATTTGTCATTTTCATTGCTTTACTAAGAGTTTGCTTCATATATTCCATATGGATTTGTACTCCTTTTATTCCTGCTCCAACAGAAGCACGAATAATATCGCGGCCAATCAGAACAGACTCAGCTCCCAGTGCAAGCATCTTCAATACATCATATCCCGTACGTATACCTCCATCGACGATAATTTTAATCTTACCCTTAACTTCTTTTACAATATTAGGTAATACTTCAATAGTGCCAAGAGTATGATCTAAGACTCTTCCTCCATGATTTGATACCACAATAGCAGCTGCTCCTGCTTCTATTGCCAATAAAGCATCTTCAGCTGTCATAATTCCTTTAATAATTACTGGAAGAGTCGTAGAAGATATTAATTCTTTAATTTCTTCATGTGATTTTTTGAAGACTGGGTTATTATGTTTTGTCATTGCATATGAACCACAACCATCTACATCTATACCAACTGCTACACACCTAACATCTTCAGCTTTATTAAAAAATTGCATTATAGTTCCTTGATCTCTTGGTTTTACGATTTTAACACCTAAACCTCCTGCCTCAGCAATAGTATTAAGACCATAAGAATTCTCGAGTGAGTATGTATAAGTATCCCCTCTCCAACCTAAGGTTCCAGCATCTCTACAACCAAGGATTACTGAACGACAAAACTCTTCTTCTGAAATTACTTTCTCTCCACCAAAACTATTAACACCTGCAACACTTGCTGCCATGATTGGCATACTCAACTCTCTTCCAAAAAAGTTATAGCTTGTATCAGGAGTGAAATCTTCTCCTATTAATTTCATCTTTAACTTATATTTTCTTAAAGCTAAAAAATTGTTATTAAAACTCGCACCACTTCCAATACCTCCAATGCCTAAAGGTTTGCCATAACTTTGTCCTTGGCATAGTCTTCGAGGATCTCCATCGCAATCTTTATGGACTCCACAAATGCCTTTTAACTTTTCTCTAGCAATATTTCGAACATCTTCTGGTGTTTTAATCTCGGATGTCATTATTTCACCTTGATAATCAAACCATTTTTTTTGGATCTAATAATTCATCTAAATTATCTATTTTCAATCCCATTTCTTTAATGACTACCTTACATGACTTTCCTTCTTCGTATGCACGTTGAGCGATTTCAGAACACTTATCATAACCAAGAATAGGAGTCAAATTTGTAACAATCATAAGCATTCGCTCTAAATTTTCATTGATTTGTGCTGTGTTTGCTTCTAATCCAGATAAACAATGATCTATAAATGAATTAACTCCTCCAATGATTATTTCAATTGATTCAAGTAAGTTATTTATCATAATAGGCTTGCATACGTTCAAGTCTAATATACTACCATATGCTTCTCCATTGGAAATTACTAAATCATTTCCAATAACCTGAAGACAAACTTGAATCAATGCTTCAGATTGAGTTGGATTAATTTTACCTGGCATTATTGATGATCCAGGCTCATTTTGAGGTAGCTTTAGTTCAGATAATCCCGCTCGTGGCCCACTCCCCATCCAACGTATATCATTAGCCATTTTTAATAGAGATAAAGCTAATAACCTAAGATTTCCACTAAGATTAACTATTGTGTTATGCGAGGCAATTCCTTCTGCTTTCACAGGATTGACTTTAAAAGGTAAATCAGTAATTTTTGAGAGTTGATACGCTGTAAGTTTACCAAAATTTTTGGTCGTATTTAAACCTGTTCCTAATGCTGTTCCCCCAATCGGAATATTATATAATTCTTTACAACTGTTTTGCAATCTATCTATATTAGTTTGAATTTGTTTCTTATAAACTTCAAATTCTAAAGATAAGGGGATAGGTACAGCATCTTGTAAATGAGTTCTTCCTACTTTAACAATATTCCTAAACTCTTTTATTTTACTGTCTAATTCTTCGATTAACCTTTCTAAGGTTGGAAAAAGTTTTTGAATCATTTGTAAAGCTGATAAATGCATTGTGGTTGGAATCACATCATTTGAAGATTGACTTTTATTTACATGGTCATTAGGGTGAATAGGATGTTTTTTCCCCATAGGATACCCTAAAATTTCATTTGCACGATTCGCTAAGACTTCATTCATATTCATATTTGTTTGAGTTCCTGATCCAGTTTGAAAGATATCTATAGGAAATTGATTTAGATGTTTCGTTTCCTTTATAATTTCATCACAAGCTTTATTTATTGCATTTCCTTCCTCAATTTTGATTAAATCTAACTCAAGATTTGCCATTAAACATGCTTTTTTAAGCTGGGCCAATGCAATGATGAATGTTTGAGAAAAAGTCTTTCCACTTATTTGAAAATTATTGAGTGCTCTTTGAGTATTAATACCCCAATATACATCATTAGGAACTTCCAGCTCTCCTAAGAGATCCTTTTCTATTCGAAAACTCAAATTCGTTCACTTTAAAATTTTTTTTAATATTTTAATTAGAAAAAGCATATAAAATAAGTTTATACTATATTTTATAAAGTCCATAATAAGAAGCAGGATAAGACTATTAAACGGTAGAGATAAATAGACTAAATATTTGGATTGTTTGACTAATATTCATAAAATTTATTAAAATTTCAAATATTTCATTTCTAATGAATAATCAAACTGAAACCTACTCATTAGATGACAATATAATTGAAGATATTGTCAAAGAATTATGTAAAAAGATAGAAAGATATTATATTTTTCCCAAAATTGCTACAATAATAACCCAATCTTTATTAAGCAACTTAGAAAAGGGAGTATATAATGGAATTACCGATCCAGTTAACTTTGAACGCCTTCTTTCAAATGATTTGGCCGAAATATCAAATGATTTACATTTCTATTTTGAATACGATCCTAAAATGGCTCAGAATTTAATAGAAGAAGCTAATGAAAAAAAAGTACAAATTGAAGATGATTTTGTTGAATATAAAATTGGTTTAAAGTCTGAGCAATATAGAAATTTTCATATTATTAAAGCAGAAAGATTACCTGGAAACATTGGTTATATCAAATTGAATGACTTCCCACCAGCAGAATTCGCTGGAGAAACCATAATTGGAGCTTTACAATTCTTAGCTAATACCAATGCGTTAATTTTTGATATTCGCAATAATGGTGGGGGATATCCATCCATGGTTGCTTTAATTACTAGTTATTTACTGGAACCTAACCCTCAACTACTTACAAGTATTTATGAACGTAAGGATGATAAAGTTTTTCAAAACTGGACACTTCCATATGTTCCAGGAAAAATTTTTCCCGAAAAACCAGTTTATGTTTTAACAAGTCGAAGATCCGCTTCAGCAGCAGAAGAATTTGCTTATGCTTTAAAAATGCAAAAGAGGGGTACTATCGTGGGAGAAACTACACGTGGAGCGGCAAATCCTGTTGATGTTTTTCCGATTTTAGATAAATTTGTGATATGGTTACCTATTGGAACACCTACTAATCCTATCTCAAAAGATAATTGGGAAGGAAAAGGAGTCTCCCCTGATTATGATGTTCCTCAAGAAAAGGCTTTAGAAAAAGCTCATATGCTTGCTTTTGATGTAATAATTAATAGTCTTGATGATGAGGAAGTTTCAAGAATGGTTAAATTTGAATTAGAATATTGTAAAACAACTTATAACTCAATAGAAGTTGATCTAAAGAAAATTCAAGACTTACAAGGCCAATATGAACAGTATAAAATTGGTATCGAAAATTATCGCCCTTTTATTGAACGAGCAAATTTAAAACACCAAATAATTACTCAAGATAATATAATATACTTCACTGATGAAACTCTGAAATTTTGGTTTGAAGAGGAGAATAATAAGAAGATATTAAACATTGAGAGAAGAGATTTACCTAAAATATTTAGATTTTATAGAATATCGGAAAGTGAAAATAACTAACAATAAAAGTAGTTAAAAAAGAAATTGAGAAGGAAGAAGTTCAATCTGAAAGGTTTTCTATATCTTTTTTTTTCTTTTGATTGTCTCTTGAAATTCGAGTAATATTCCTAAATCTTTTTCTGTATCTAAATATGCGATTTTTTGTTTTCCAATTTGTCTCTGGTGAAGAATTTCATAGCCTTCATCTGTAAATTCCTTGACAATGGAATCTAAATTATAGACAAAAATTCCAAAATGGTGTAATCCTTCTCTTCCCGAGTCTATAAATTCTTTAAATACGCACTCGCCTTTAATGTATTGAATTAATTCAATTTGAACATTAAAGATCCGACTTAAAGCTAACTTGGTTGAGATTATACATTCTTTTCCCCTATATTTGCATGGAGTATCATATCTCTCGAGAAACGCAAAGTTCGGAAGTCCGTATATCGTTTCTAATAATTTAGCTTGTTTTTTTATATCTTTATATACATAACCAAGTTGATCAACGTTAAGATTTCCAAAGTTAAAGTTAATTCTTTCCATTTTTAATAAGAATTAACCAAACGTTTTATAGTTATTAAAATAAGGATTATTAATGAAATTAAAAGAATCATTATTAAGCTGGACTTTTGGATATGAAAAAATGGAGGAGTAATTTATTCGACTACTTGAATATGAAAGCAAGATGATATTTAGGAAATTCGGTATTCCACTTGTAAATAGTATAGTGATTGATAGAAATGATAATATTGAAGAAAAGGTAAAAAATTTCAAATTCCCTGCTATTGTTAAATCCCAGATTGCTATAGGGAGTAGAAAGAAGGCAGGATTAATAAAAATTGCTCAAAATTCAGAAGAGGCAATATCTCTGTGTAAAGTATTTTTTCAAAAAAAGGTTGCAAGATTCCAAGTAGAAGCTATTTTGATAGAGGAATTAACCAAGATAAACCATGAATATTATTGCTCAATTGCTTTGGATGCTTCAGGAAGACAGTTTTTTATTATTGCGAGTAAAGAAGGAGGGATTAACATGGAAGAAATAGCAAAATCTAATCCAAAAGCAATTATTAAGGAAAATTTTTCGATTCAAGAGGGTTTAAGTGAAGATCTTTCAAAAAAAGTTGGGCAACAATTAGGCTTTTCAGACAGACTCTTAGATTCCCTAATGGAAATTTTCAAAAAATTATGGGAGATAACATTAGATCTTGAAGCACAATTAGTTGAAATAAATCCTCTAGTTCTAAATCCCTCAGGTTTGAGAGCTCTTGATGGGAAGATGATTGTTGATGATAATGCTGCGTTTAGGCAAACTTTAATCAAAGATTTTCAAGGAAAAAAGCTCAGTAAATTAGAAAAATTAGCGAAAGAAGCAGGTTTTTCTTTTGTAGAACTTGAAGGAGATATTGGAATATTGGCAAATGGAGCAGGTTTAACAATGGCACTTTTAGATGTACTTTCCGAGTTGGAATTAAAACCTGCAAATTTTTTGGATGTGGGTGGTGGTGCGAGTAAAGAACGTGTATATAAAGCATTAGAATTAATATTTAAGTTACAACCAAAATGTATTCTAATAAATATATTTGGGGGAATTACTCGATGTGATATTGTAGCAGAAGCAATTATTCAAGCTTTAAATAATTTTAAAGACACTCCTCCAATGGTAATTCGATTAACTGGTACTAATGAAGCAGAAGGAATCGCATTATTACAAAAGGAAGGAATAATTGCTTTAACAGATGTAATGGAAGCAATCAAAAAAGTAAAAGAAGTGGTGAAGCAATAAAATGTACATTAATGAAAAATCTAAGGTTATTGTTCAAGGTATTACTGGAAATCAAGGCATGTTTCATACTAAACTTATGTTAGAATATGGTACTAAAATAGTTGCTGGAGTAACACCCAAGAAAGGAGGTCAAGAAATTCATGGTGTTCCTGTTTTTAATAGTGTAAAAGAAGCAGTTGAAGAAACTCAATGTGATACTAGTATTGTATTTGTCCCTGCCCGTTTCACGTTTGGAGCAGTAAAAGAAGCATTATATGCAGGAATAACAATTACAAGTATTATTACGGAAAACGTCCCTGTTCATGATATGTTAAGACTTGTTGAAATTACGAAAGAAAAAGATTTACATCTAGTTGGTCCAAATTGTCCAGGAATGTTAATACCTGATAAAATCAAATTAGGAATTATGCCAGGAGATATGTGTCATTTTGGTACGGTAGCAGTTATTTCAAAAAGTGGAACACTTTCTTATGAAATTACTAAAGCAATAGGCAACGCAGGAATTGGTATTTCTGCTTATATAGGAATTGGAGGTGATTCTGTTAGAGGTAAAACAATGAAAGAAGCTGTTCAATATTATACGAAGGACAAAATTACGAAAGTAATTGTTCTTATAGGAGAGATAGGTAGTGACGAAGAAGAGAAAACTGCAGAATTCATAAAAAAACATGTTTCAAAACCTGTGATTGCATATATTGCTGGAAAGAATGCTCCCCCTGAAAAAAGAATGGGTCATGCAGGAGCGATTATTTCTGGTAAATTTGGTACTGCCCAAAGTAAAATTAAAGCTCTAACAATGGCAGGAGTTTTTATTGCAGATCTCCCCTGGGACATACCAGATTTAATCAAAGAAGTTATTTAACAAAATAAAATATTATACTAAATTGTAAGTTTCAGGGTGAACCTTGTTAGATCAAGAGTTATAATTAAATATTATTCTATCTAAAGGAATCTTAACAAAACCAAAATCAATATCTTTGATTAAAAAATGAAAAAATCAAATTTAAACTCTATTTTTTTAGTTATTCTCGTTAGTTTCCTTGGAATACAAAATCTCTTTACTTTATAATCTTATAGGGGAACATCAACTTGCTCTAGAAGCTTCAAGCAGAGCCCTCGATTTTGATCCTACCTTTGCATATTCTTGGAATAATCTTGGCTTTGCGTATTATAGTAGAGGAGATTTTAATGATGCATTTGAGGCTATACTTAAAACAATAAATTATGCCCCCTATTTTAGTGATGCTTGGAGGAATCTAGGATTGGTATATTATTCATTAGGTCAATATAAATTCGCTCTTAAAGCACTTTATTATTCAATAAAGTTAGAACCAAAGGATTTCAATAGTTGGTATATATTGGCTAAGGTTTATTTTCGAGAGGAGGATTATGATGAATCACTCGAAGCAAGTATAATCTGTTTAAAACTAAAAAAAGATGGTAGGGCAGCAGTAGAATTATGTGAAAAAATTTTAGAAGTTGAAAAATTAAGTAGCTCAAATTATTACGCATGGTATTTTCTTGCAAAAATATACTATAAACAAAAAAATTTAAAGAAAGCATCAGAAGCGTGCTCAAATTCATTAAACATAAAAGAAGATTATAAAAAAGCTATAAAGCTGAGAAAAAAACTTCAAAAACATTTATAAAAGACTTTAAATTGTACTTAATTCTCCGAATCTACCGTATTTCATAAAACAAATTTTAAAAACCACAAAAAATTTCTTTATCAATGATTAAAAAGTTTTATCCATCCTCACTGTATAATTTCCTTAGGTTTATTCAATCTAATCCAGTTAATAATAGAATACTTGATTGTGGAGCTGGTGGTCCAGATCCGAAACTGGCTTTTTTCCATGAAAATGGATTCGAGTCATATGGGATCGATATTTCTGAAGATCAAATAAAGGAAGCAGAAAATTATTGTAAGAAGCAAAATATCAATTTAAATATTATTAAAGGAGATATGAGAAATATTCCTTTTGAATCTAAATATTTTGGTTATGTTTTTTCTTATCTTTCCATGGTTCATTTAAGCAAAAATCAAACATCCCAGGCAATTAATGAAATTCATCGTGTGTTAATGCCAGGAGGTTTATGCTATTTGAATTTCCTTTCTAAAGATGATAAATGGTATGAGGAAGAGGAAGAGGCCAAACCAGGAGAAGTTGTCGACGAACAGCATCATGAAGAATCAATCCATAGCTATTATGATGATGATGAACCTGATGGATTTTTTCATAATTTTGAAATATTGTATAAAGAAAAAAGACATATCCTTAAAGGTAATTACTTCACAACTGGTCGTACTTGTATAATAGATTATATCATAAAAAAGTAATTCTTTTTTTATTATGTCAAAACATCTTTATCCCAATATTATCCTTATTTTAGCAGATGATATGGGATACGGTGATTTAGGTTGCTATGGTTCAGTTAAGATTCCTACTCCAAACATGGATAAAATTGCATCAGAGGGTATTCGATTTACAGATGCTCATTCTTCATCAGCGGTTTGCACACCAAGCAGATATTCTATTCTTACCGGGAGATATTGTTGGAGAACCAGTTTAAAACGTAACGTTTTATGGGGATATAGCTGGCCTATTATTGACAAAGATCACCCTACAATCGCTTCAGTACTCAAGAATGTAGGCTATCATACTACAGCTATAGGTAAATGGCATTTGGGGCTTAAGTGGCCTACACCAAATTATCACCCTATACAAAATCTTATGGAGAAAGAACCTGATATAGATTATTCTAAACCTATAAAAGATGGACCTAGATCATATGGATTTGATTATTTTTTTGGGATTCCTGGTTCACTTGATATGCATCCTTATTGCTTTATTGAGAATGAATACACTCTGGGAATACCTAGTATACTTAAAGAAACATTATATCAACAACAAACAGAAGGTTTGATGACTCCAGAATGGCATGATGAAGAAGTTGATATTAAATTTACAGAGAAAGCAAAGGAATTTTTGAATAAACATGTAGAAGAACAGAAGGATAAACCGATTTTTTTATATTTTTGTTCCTCCTCTCCCCATCGACCTTGTAATGTTCAACCTGATTTTGTTATTGGAAAAAGTCAAGCAGGAGATCGTGGGGATATGGTTGTATTATTTGATTGGATAGTAGGACAAATCTACGATGAATTAGAAAAATTAGGGCTTTTAGAGAACACTATATTGATTATATCAAGTGATAATGGGGCTCGAGCTACTTGTTTTAATGGTGAGGATTATGGGCACAAATCAAATGGTATTTGGCGAGGTCAAAAAGCAGATATTTGGGAAGGAGGACATCGTATACCTCTTATAGCAAGATGGAATGAAAAAATACCTCAAAATACCATATCAGAGGAACCTCTATGTTTAACAGATTTATTTTCTACATTTTGTTCAATCGTAAATGAAACTATACCAAGAGGAGCAGCTGAAGATAGTAAAGATATGTTAAAGGCATTTTTAGGAAATGAATCGATCGTTAGTATAAGGGAGTCAATGATACATCATTCTACGCTAGGATTATTTGCAATTAGAAGAAATAATTGGAAAATGATTAAGGGTCTTGGATCAGGGGGGTTTAGCTTACCAAAAAGAGGATTTCCAACGAAAAATAAGCCAGAAGGGCAATTATATAATTTAAAAGAAGATCCACAAGAATTGAATAACCTTTGGAAAAATGAATCTGAGTTAGTTTTAGAACTAAAAGAAGAATTAAAAAGAATAATAAATAAAACTGATAAGAATTAGAAGAATCTTTGCGAATATTACTTTTCAAATCTTATAAATCTTCGAATAGTTCAAAGATCTCTATTTATTATGGGACAGAATTCCCATATTATCCATCTCAGAAAAATTTATTAGAAAACGGATTCTACATAAATTATCAGTTTTATACAAATTATTAAAAAAAATTAATGAGTTAGATAATTTTGGCGCAAAAAAATATTTATGAATATGACGCAAAAAAGTTATTAGTAAGCCAATTACCAAAATATTACCCCGAATTTGAATATCATAATAAATTAGCAATTGTTACTAGTGAAACTGATTTAAATCAATTGAGCTCAGAAGAACCATGGATTAAAACAGAAAAAGTAGCTGTTAAACCTGATCAATTATTTGGGAAGAGAGGAAAGGCTAAGTTACTTTTACTTGATGCTAATTATGATGAGATGAAGAAATTCTGTAGTAATAATTTAGATAAAGTATTTGAGATTGGCAGCGTTAGAGGTGAACTTAAACGTCTAATAGTTGAACCTTTTATTCCTCATGATAAAGAGTATTATGTGTCAATTACTTCTGATAGAGAAAATGATATTATTCATTTTAGTTTTGAAGGAGGTATCTTTATTGAGGAAAATTGGGATAAAGTAACCCATATCCCTGTTCCTCTTGGTAGAGATATAGAAAACTTTGATTTAGCCGGTAAATTACCAGATTTAGGCGATCTAAAGGATGTTCTGATCCCTTTCATTAAAGGCTTATTTCAAGTTTATATTGACCAAGATTTTGCTTTCCTTGAAATCAATCCTTTCGCTATTACCGAAGATAAAATAATAGTTCCATTAGATGTTAAAGCTCGTTTAGATGATACAGCTATGTTTCTTCATCCAGACACCTGGGGAAATCCTGATAGTCCAATTGAATTCCCAGCTGGCTTTGGACAAAAAATGACTGCTGATGAAGCTTATATAAGAGAATTGGATGAGAAAACTGGAGCATCTCTCAAATTAAAGATCTTAAATAAGGATGGTCGTGTTTGGACTATGGTTGCAGGAGGTGGAGCCTCTGTTATATATACAGATACCATAGTAGATTTAGGATTAGGAACAGAATTAGGAAATTACGGTGAATATAGCGGTAATCCTAGTCGAGAACATACCGAAATTTATGCTCAAACGATTATTAATCTGATAACAACTAATCCAGATCCTCAAGGAAAACCGAAATATCTGATTATAGGTGGTGGAATAGCTAATTTTACTGATGTAAAAGCAACTTTTACAGGTATAGTTAGTGCTATCAGAAATTCAGTTGATAAATTAAAAAAGGCAAATGTAAAGATTTATGTGAGGAGAGGAGGTCCAAATGAGAAGCAAGGATTAGAGCTAATGAAACAGGTTGGGGCAGAGACTGGGATACCTATTGAAGTATATGATAGATATACACATATGACCAGAGTTGTTGAACTTATAAAAAAGAAAGAAGAGGGAAAAGCTTAAAGGAGGTAAGGAGAAAAAATGGAAAAGTATGATTTATTTGATAATAAAACTCAAGCTATAATTTATGGTTTTCAACGAAATGCTATCCAAAGAATGATAGATTTTGATTATCTTTGTAAGAGAGAAACACCATCAGTTGCTGCTGTAATACGCCCTACTCAAGGAGCCGCAGTTTCATATCATAAAGCTTTTTGGGGAAGTATAGAAATTGTCGTTCCTGTCTATAAAACACTTCAAATGGCTATGAAAAAACACCCTAAGGCTGATGTTATGGTCAATTTCTCTTCTTTTAGGAGTTCATATCCAACCAGTAAAGAAGCTCTTGAATCTGAAACAATTCATACTGTCGTTATAATAGCAGAGGGAATACCTGAAAGACAAAGTCGACATTTAATTAAAATTGCCGAAGAAAAAAATAAACGAATAATAGGTCCAGCTACAGTTGGAGGTATAAAAGCAGGTGCTTTTAAAATTGGCAATACCGCAGGGACAACAGAAAACATTATACTTTCTAAATTATATAGACCTGGTTCTGTAGGGTTTGTTAGCAAATCAGGTGGACTTTCTAATGAAATGAATTTTATGATTGCTCAAAATTCTGATGGCATTTATGAAGGGATTGCAATAGGCGGAGATAGATACCCTGGTTCTCGTTTGATTGATCATGTAATGAGGTATGAAGCTAATCCTCATATTAAAATGATTGTTTCGCTAGGAGAAATAGGGGGTAAAGATGAATATGCAATTGTTGATGCACTGAAAGCTGGAAAAATTACTAAACCTTTAGTTATGTGGGTAGCTGGAACTGCTGCTAAAATCTTGCCTAGTGGTTTACAATTTGGACATGCTGGCGCTATGGCTGGAAGCGATATGGAGACAGCTGAAGCTAAAAACAAAGCGTTAAGGGACGCAGGGGCTATTATTCCTGATTCTTATGAAGATTTAGACAAAGAAATCAAAAAAGCATTTGAACAATTAGTACAAAAAGGAAAACTAAAACCCGTAGAAGATTTTGAACCTCCTCAAATTCCAGTTGACTTCAATAAGGCGATTAGGAGAGGTTTAGTTAGACGCCCTACTGATGTGATTGTGACAATTTCAGATGACCGTGGTGATGTCCCTACTTTTGCAGGAGTAGGATTAGATGCCATTGTGAGGGATAATAAATCAATTGGTTATGTTATTGGTTTATTATGGTTCAAGAAAGAATTACCAGAATTTGCTCAACAATTTATTGAAATAGTAATTAAATTAACAGCAGATCATGGTCCTGCAGTAAGTGGTGCTCATAATGCGATTATAACGGCTCGAGCAGGAAAAGATTTAATGTCAGCTTTAGCAAGTGGAATTTTAACCATTGGACCTCGATTTGGAGGGGCAATATCAGATGCTGCGAAATATGTTAGAGAAGCTTTACAAAAAGGAATGGAACCACAAGAATTCGTTAAATATATGAAAGATGTTGTGAATATTAATATCCCCGGAATTGGGCATCGAATCAAATCAGTACAAAATCCCGACGTAAGGGTTCAGTTACTCAAAGAATTTGTCTTTAAAAATTTCAGTAAACATCCACACTTAGATTTTGCTTTAGAAGTAGAGAAAATTACCACTTCCAAAAGAAACAACTTAATATTGAATGTTGATGGTTGTATTGGTATAACTTTTCTTGATCTACTGGAAAATTTAGATTTCACTCCAGAAGAAATCGAAGATGTTATCTACAGTGAGGCATTGAATGGATTATTTGTATTAGGACGGTCAATAGGAATGATGGGGCATGTTTTTGACCAAAAACGTCAAAGAGCAGGTCTATATAGGCAACCCTGGGATGAGATTCTATTTACTGAATAAAATTCTAATAAAAAAAATTTTTTTTACAATAAATCAATAAAAATAAATTTTAAACACAAACAAAAATTCTAAAATAAGATTACAAAAAAAGATGTATGAACGATAAAATAATCTTATTAGGATTAAAAACAACTATTAATTTATTCAAAATGTGATGAAACTCATGAGTCAATTGAATGAAAAAATAATCTATACAATTGTGGATGAAGCCCCACGGTTAGCCACCTACTCTTTCCTCCCAATTGTGAAGAAATTCGCCAGTGTAGCAGGAATCCCCGTAGAAACAAGGAACATTTCTCTAGCGGGTCGAATTCTAGCAAATTTCCCGGAATATTTGACAGAAGAACAAAAA
>JAEOTW010000372.1 GCA_016839655.1 Promethearchaeota archaeon
AACCTTCCGCAGTTTGAATATCCTGCAAAAGTTTTGCTTTTTTTAAGAAAAAAATCACCGCCTTCACAAATCTAGGATAAGCAAAAAGACCGCTTGTACCGCTAACTTCTTGAAGAGTTTTAACCCATTCAAAGGTTAAAAGATCACTCTGATCTAACGGGATAATGGTTACATTTTTGTAACCCATATCATGAAGCAAACGTTCTTGTACAGCGTGATAAAACCCGATTATCGTTCAATCCGAAATGGATCTTTAAAAATATCGACATGGTCCGCAATCTATCGCCATTACAAGAGTGTCTGCTCCTTTTTCTATTGCATTTACGAAATCACCCAATGTAGCCTTAAATGGGAAGCAAACAAACTCTGGACTGTACTTGACCCCTATTTTTATTGCTTCTCGATTTGTAGGATCCGGAAGCACGACTTCGATTGATGGATCAAGTTGTTCAAACAGAGTTTTAAATGCTACCCAATTAGGACCCATATTTGGGAAACTTATAATCATTTTTGGCTAATATCCTCAATATAATATATCTTCTATTTACTTAAGTTTTAAATTTACTTAAAGTACTTTAATTGATCAATAAACGTTGAGTTATATTATAGAAATTTACTTAAATAATTTTTTGATTAAAATCCATTATCAAAAGTATGTTATAAGCTAAAAAAAATAGTAATAGAGATTTAAAAATTATTACTAAAACTTCTTTGTTCTTTTAATGGATTTTGTTCGAATTAATCGAAATCCCTCAGCTGGACTAATCTCCCTTTCTAATACCTTCTGAGAGATTTCTTTTATAATACAACAATTATCTTCATTTTCTCCTTCATGGAACTCAGAAATAATAGATCTTAAAATATGTATGCTTAAATCTTTCCGTTCAAGATCTTTATATAGACTATTTTTATTCATTATTATTTAATATAAAAAAATTTTAGTATTTAATTTAAATGGGTTAGAATATTGGAATACCAGAAGTATCCTTTCTCATATTTTAGATAAAATCCTCCATAATATTGTTGAAAAAATGCCTCCTCTCCGAATGTCTTAAAACAAAACAATCTATCGTAAAAAAGATCGATTATATCACTTCGCATTCCTAGTTTTTGTAACTCATCATAATTTCTGGAATTAGTCTTGTCCTTTAAATAACGAACGATCTCATTTTTGATAATAATTTTCCTAACTCTTAGCAACTTTCTAGCTCGGACAACTTCTAAGAGTGTGGCCCTTCCTTGATCAATCATCCATAAATGTGGTATATTCGCAAAATTCTCAGAATCAAGCACTAAAACCATTTTATTGGTATCCATACTAGTCTTATCTTCATCGATATGATGCCTATGCCATATAATCCCTTCTTTTAAATCCTCAAGAAATTCAAGGCTCCACATATTTAGACCCATTGATTCTAAAATAAGATTATAGGAATGTTCCGGAAAGAATACTTTCCAATATTTATGATAATTAGCTTGTCTAACTCTGGATGTATACTTCTTAATAGTTCGTAAATAATCCTCAATATTACTATACAACTCTAAAGCTGTTCTGGAGGTCTTTAGATACTTACTTGCAAATCTCTTGATTTCTAATGCATGCTTGAAAGAATATCCAAACTCTCCATTAAGATTTTTATAAAATGCTCCACTTCCAAATCCTAATTTCTTTGCAAGATCTTCAACTGTAGCGTAAAAATCAGAGTCTGTCTTTCTACTAATGTCATTTACGAGGAAAGTCAAATCTATAAATATATCGAACTCTTCTACAGCATGTTCGGAAACTATTTCATTATCAAAGATGTATTGCTTAATCGTGCCTAGACAATCATCCTTTAGGCTCTGTAAAGCCTGCTTGCTTAATCTCAAACCTCTTATTGAACTCATCTTATAAATATCATACATAAGATTAACAAGGACATTTCGCTTACCAGGTGTATGAGAGTGTTTTAGAAACTTACCACTCTTCAAATATGAATTATCTAAAGAAGTGTCTTTAATGATAGCAGAAAGTTCATTAAGCCAATAATACTTATGAGTGTATTCCTTGAAAATCTTGGTTAATTCATATAATAAGGTATATTTAGGCCCTAGAGTCTTTAAATAAGAATTAATTGCATTAGTAATAAAGAGATTATTTATACCACGAATACGATATAATCTATTTAGTTTATCTTCCATCTTCAAAAGTGTCCTAAGGTAGAAATAAACCTCAATATCATCTGAAAATTTAGTATACTTATCACTGATCATGTCGAAATTTACACCCATATACCTAGTCAAGGCAGCATCTGGAACCATTCCTAAACTATCTAAAGGTCCTGCGTAGATATTCTTATGAAGTAAATCTGCTCTGACTAGTTCTATTAATTTAATTGTTGGAGGTAAGTCGTTTAAATTCAAACGATTGTCTATATTATAGCGTACATATAAATGAGGATCAATTGAACGCCTACCCTGAAGTCCTAATTCAATATCCCTTGAATTGACCATTCCAATCGTTAGACTTGGAATAATCGAGAGTGTTGCACTAACAGCAGGAAACACAACACTCAAGATTCCAATAATTCCATATGCAGCGATTGTAATTACATTCTTGTGTCTATTTATCCAATTAATTAGTCTGCTTGTGTGAGGCATTTTAACTGGAATATTATATGGTACTGAACTAGCCTTAACTTCAGAGATAGCATCTAATATAGCTTCCGCTTCAAAAGCTCTGATGGAATCAGCAATAACTTGGGATTCATAATAATCACTTGGTAATGTCTGGAATACAACATTGTTGATAATTTTTTTAAATACTTTAGTATCTATATGAAGGGTTCTGACAGCAGATATTCCAAGAATCATTGAAGCCCCTAAGAACACTGGACCTCCAATGGCTGATAATGCGGTGGCAAACATGGCAAGAGAGCCCGCTTTTACTACCGAACTCCATGAAGTCTTTACTTGAACTTGCTCCTCTCTAAGTTCAAAATTATTAAGTAGAGAATCTTGGTCAGTTGCGTGGACATATCTTAGCTCATGCTGAGTTATTACATTATCCTGAACCTGCCTAAACATGAACTGAGAGAGCGGACCAAGAAGCGTTTCACGCCCACCTTCTACAAAACTGCTAGCAAGTACTTGTAAAAAGACATCTCCTCCTACTGACCCAACCGCATGAGATACAAGTGTCTCCAGATAGGGATCGAGGAATATCTCCTGTAGTGGCTCTCGGATGGGACTAGTAATCAAGTGAATAAATTGGGCAGAAGTTCCAACTTCAGCAAATTTGGAAAGATATTCTAAAGCCCGAATTGCAGTCGCGGGGGTAGCTAAAGTGAGTTTAGGTAAGATCCATTTAGCGGCGGCACCTATAGCGAGTGTAATACATACAGTAGGGATTGTGCTCCAGAAAGATATTAGGAACGTTTTTAATCTCTTCAAGTGGTAATATATTTATTTACAATTATAACGATTCAAACCATCAATGGTAAGATTTCTATTATATATTTTAAAAGAAGACAATCTTCAGACCTATTTTATTATGACATTGAATCGTGATGAAATTCTTTAAGTCTGAAGGTTCTGGAGAAAAGGATCAAATTAAGAATCCAGCAATTAAGAGAGCAGAATCATTTATATGGAGATTTTTTTCTCAACCATGTCATTTTTGGATTTAATCGTATACTTGAATTGTTTAATAAAGTAGAGTATATCGTTGAACTCCTTAATCTTTTTAACTTTTAGATAACTTAATGAATGCCTTTTTTATATTTACATAGATAAACTTTTGTTTAAATAACAAAGCAAACAATAAAAAATTACCCATTATAAACAAAT
>JAEOTW010000200.1 GCA_016839655.1 Promethearchaeota archaeon
GTTTAGTGAGGTGGGGGTGTACGTGGGGAGCTTTCGGGCGACCTATTCAGCCCGCCACTCTCAATAGCACGAGTGTGTGGCGTTCGAAAGAGGAACCAAAGGTTCAGGCTTAGAGCGTGAGGGTACAGTCGTGTTTGGGAACGTGATGAGATGAGGCGAGAAATGATGAGGTGGAGTATGTTCTAGAGCAAGTTTTTTATTTTCTTTTTCTAAAAATAATAAAAAAAATTTATAGAATGGAGGGGTTTAGGTGTAGTAATCTATTCATCTTGAATTAATTTACCTAACCTAACTCTTCCATTAACTATAGTTTTATTAAAATTAAAATAATTTATGGAACTACAATTACTAGTTCTACAGGCCACTTGTAATCTCCAATATCTGGATCCAAAATCGCAACCTGATTCAATTTAATTCTCCCTTCTCCTCCTTCAGTTAAATATCCTTCCCCAGTTACATGCATGAAAGTTGTGACAGGAATAGTTTCTGGTGGATAAGTCGGGGGAAACATGGGATCAGGAAAGACGTAAAATATCTCAAAAAGTGAAGGCAATCTTCCCCACTTTTCAAACCAATCATTTAACATTTCTGTATTGTAAAGAATCTTACATTGCATGTTATAGTTCATAATACCTGCGTATATTGGTTCGTAATTCCAATAAAAGGGGTAAGGCCCAGTAGCATAAAAGTCGAATATCATAAAGGGAACATCTTTTACATGCAGGTTTATGGAAATCAATGTATTTTCTTCATCTATTTCTCTTTCCTGGATACTCCCACCATGCTGACATTGCCCTAAAAGCTTATACTCCCAGACAAGAAAGTTATATAGGGGGATAGGTCCCGCTAATGGACCAAACCATTTTAATCCATGAGGATAAATGCATAACCCTGATTCGGGATCAGCCCAACTCAAGAAGGATCCTGACATATCCCAAAGATCAAAAAAAACAGTATATTCTCCAGCATAATCGTCTATTGGTCTAATGGTTGTTTTTGCTTGAACTAGTGGAACAAGGCTAAAAATACAAATACCTAAAGTTACTACTAATATCAATCGATGTTTTTTCATTTATTTACCTCTAATTTTTATATTCAAATGTGTATTGAAAGAAGATCAAAAATCTGATCGCTGATCTATTTTGACATAGTTCACTTCTTTTATTTGGTATCAATCGCCTTCTAATAGATCTTTAATCGAAAATGATCAAATATAATTTAACACAAGTTAATATTTAACAATTTTGTCCATTTTTTCTATTAAGCTTTTGTGTGATGAGGAAATGAGAAGGAGTATGTTCATGAGTACTATTTTTATAGTTCTTTTTCTTATTTCTAAAGTAATTCAATTATAAAACAATTTTATTTAGTGATTTATGTTAGATGATTTTGAAGATAGGAAAAAGGATTTATCAAATTTATTTCAGTCATATGTTAAGTCCAACCTTAACAAATATTATTTTGAGATAATTAAAATTCTTAAAGTGATATTGAAATCAGATAAATTCCCTGTAGATTATATATATTCTTTGATTGGGGATTTAATGATGGAAGAACCGGAAATTTTTATAAAAGACTTTTACAGTAAAATTATAAATATCTTACCTAAGTTTGTGAATATGGAAGAACTGGATGAGTATATTCTCAAGAAATATTGCTTTTTAGATGACGAAGAGATCCTTCTGAAATTTAAAGGGAAAACTGCTTCGGACGACACCATCATAAAAGGACGCTTTTATTTAACGAATCATAGATTATTTGGAAGTGGTAAACGAAAATCATCTGGGGTTTTCATCTACAGTAGTTTAATATTAAGTGTAGGATTAAGCATAGCAAGCGCAATTTCAAGTTATAAAAGAAGACTATCTGGTTCTATTGGTAAAGATATCCCAAATCTAGGTCTTTGGGGTTATCAATTTCCTATTAATGAAGTAACTTCTCTAAAAAGAACGCAAAATTTATGGCTTTCATATGTGAAAGTTTGGTTAACTGATCAAAAGGTACAAAGAGTTAGTATAACTATAACTCCCTCAGGATCACCCATTCAGAGAAAGAATATCTTAACACAAATTTATGATTTATTAGATGCTAAAATGATCAAAATAAACTGTCCTGATTGTAATCTTCTTCTGAGTCCAAGGGATCCTACTGTATACACAAGTTTCAAAAAGTTTAAAACAAATTATTATAAATGTCCCAATTGCAGAAAATGGATAAAACAGGGTAATTTGAGCACTAATTAATTAAGTTTTTGGGCGACCTATTTAGCCCGCCACTCTCAACCGCACAAGTGTGTGGCGTACGAAGGAGGAGCTCAAGGCTCAGGATTAGAGCTTGATCGTAAATTTGGTTATTCGGATTGAGACAGGAAGGGTTGGAGTATGTTCTAGAGCAGAATTTTTAATCTTTTTTTGGGGTAGAGGGATAACTATAAAAGTAAAACTGTAATATTATAACTCTATCAGTAATCTGAGGTGAGATCCACATGGAGGAAGAGGGAGTCCACATATTTATAGATGGAGAGGAGATTGCGTTAATAGCCAAAAATCCTGCTCATGTTGACCTTTATTGCAAGTGGTTAAATGATCCTGTTTGTCGGAAATATATGCGCTTTCAAGTCCCAAAGACAATTGAAGAAGTAAAACAATTTTTAGTGCCCCAGAAGGGAGTTAAAGAAATTATCATATTAGATATTTATCACAAAGCAGATAAGAAGGTTATAGGTCATATTGGTTTAATGTTTATTAATTGGTTTAATCGAAATGCAAATATATTTTATCTTATTGGTGAGCGAGAATACTGGGGGTGTGGGTTAGCTTCTAAAGCCATAAATACCATGCTCAATTATGGTTTCGAGGAATTAAATTTACACAAGATTTATGCACAGGTAATGGATCCCAATATAGCATCAATACGAGTTTTAGATAAGTGTGGATTTACATTGGAGGGGACATTTAAGGAGGAGTATTACATTGATGGTGTATATCACGATTTGCAGCGATACAGGCTTTTAAAAACTGAGTGGTTGAAGGTTCAGGCTTAGAGCGTGAGGGTAAGTTGGAGTATTTGGAGAGGTTTGAGAGATGAAGGTGAGAAGGAGTATGTTCATGAGTATTATTTTTATATTTCTTTTTCTTATTTTTATCTCAATTTAAAAAGGAATAATCCGAAATCAAAGGAAATCTTTTTTGAATTTCCTCCTTTCTTTCCTTAAACATATTTAGGAGTGAATTATTTTCATCGATATGCAAAAAAAAGTTTAATATATGCGTAAGTTTTTTTTCAATAATAATCCTATTTACTAATTGTGAATCTTCTATTAGACTGCTTAATGAAATAAATTCATTCCAGAGGTAATAATCAGTTTTAGGTCTTACCGCCTTACCAATTTCCTCTTTTAGAATTCTTACAAAACTTTCCTCTATTTTTGTTTTTAAATCTATAACTTCAGGAGAGGAATACCCATATTTTCGCTGTACTATTTTTTCGACGTTAAATAGTGCTTTTATCTTATCTTCACTAGTTTCGAAACTTTCTATTAAATTTAAATAATCGATGTAATTTTCAATAAATTCTCTTCTTGGAATATGATAATTAAGGAAATGTAAAGCCTGGGTTCGGTGATAAAACGGTAAATCAATGATTTTTTTTAAAATATAAAGATAATGTTCCTTTAACATGTTAAGCTCTCCAATCACTTTGAGAAATTCTGAGAATATCTTATTATAAGTACTAGATGACGGATGGGGAACATTTTTTTCTCTCCAAGTAGTATGATCTTTTTGACGTATAAATCTTGGAAGATCTTTCCATGCGGATATTAATTTATCGATAATTGAAGGAATTTTGTTAGTAATCATACTATACATGATTATCCCTAAAGTTTTAGTCTCATGTTTAGAGTAATTCCATCTAATTGTATTATTAAGAACTCTACTTGTTTCATTAAATTGGATAATTGTGAAATAATAATTTAATCTATCTATGTTGTCCAAAAAGATGCCTAAAAGATGGATATAATCTTCATTGAGGGTAAGAGCATTAAATAGGGTTATAAATATAGGATTTCTCTGATAATAATCAATTTTAAACAAAGTAAACAGAAATCTATCAAAATGTTCATCTACGGAGCGTGGAAGAGTCTTATCATATGAATGTCTGCTACTATAATTATGAAGAGCATTTATCAGATATTTAATATGATTTGCATTAACTTTAAGAAGAGTAGCTAACAAATCATCAATTACCATATTCACTAATGAATGATGACTTGCAATTGCTTCGAAGGTGGCATTATAGGCAATCTTATGATCCATTTCCTCA
>JAEOTW010000201.1 GCA_016839655.1 Promethearchaeota archaeon
CATATTCTACAACTCGAGGAACATCTACATAATTTCCTATATTAATTCCACAATGACAAACCATTACTCCTATTCTTGGTTTATCTGTAATTTTAACCTGTTTTTCTGCTATATCAAATATTTTTTCCTTAATCTGGGTGAACTTAACAGAATTTAATAATTCAGCAATTTGTGCGGCTACTCCACTGGCATCTGCTACAGTTTCTGGAATATCCATTGGTCCTTGACAGAATCCACATAAGAAAATTCCATTTCTAGTAGATTTTAATTTATCAAAATACGATTTTTCTTGGAAAAAGTTGTATTTATCTAACTCAATTCCCAAAGAATTTCCTAATTCTTTGACTCCTTTTGATGGAACTAAAGGTGATGCCAGAACAACCAAATTAGCACGAAAATCTTTAAATTCACCTGATTTTAAATCTTCATAATGTATAATTAAATCTTGATTTTCAGGATCTTCCGCAATTGTACTTATTTTTGATTGAAAATATTTAACTCCATATTCTTCTTGAGCTCTTTGAGTAAACTCATAGAAATTTTTACCATATGCGCGAATATCATGTCGAAATACATAACATTCTGAATTATCCGAATGCTCTTGGGTAATTATTGCTTGTTTTGCTGTATACGTACAACAAACGCTAGAACAGAAGGGTACATTTTCATGGAGATCTCTTGAACCTGCACACTGAACAAAAGCAATTACTTCAGGTTCCTCATCATCACTTAATCTTTTTACATGTCCACTGAATGGACCAGATGCACATAATATCCTCTCATATTCAAGGGCACTTACAACATTTTCGTACTTATATCCCCATCTTGAAGATAATTTTTCAGCAGGCATTTCAAAACCAGTTGCTACCACTACTGCTCCAATTTTAATTTCAAATTCTTCAGGTTTCTGTTCAAAATCTATAGCATCAGCAGGGCAGGCTTTTTTGCATATTTGACATACTCCCTTCGTTAAATATAAACACATTTCTGAATCAATTAAATAAATAGGAGGTACTGCTTGTGGAAAAGGAATAAATACTGATTTTCTTTTACCAATATTCATTTCAAAAGGATTAGGCGCCATTATTTTAGGGCATTTAGCAGAACATTCTCCACATCCTTTGCACTTTATCTCGTCAATATATCTAGGTTTCTTAAGAATTTTCGCAGTAAAATTACCAGGTTCACCATCTACTTCAAGTACCTCATGATATGTCATTAGTTCAACATTAGGATTACGAAATACTTCGACCATCTTTGGAGCTAATATACATAAGGAACAATCTAATGTTGGAAAAGTCTTATCCAGTTGAGCCATTCTCCCTCCAATTGAAGGTGATCTCTCAACTAGGTATACTTTAAATCCTAATTCTGTGAGATCAAGAGAAATTTGTATTCCTGCTATACCTCCTCCAATTACTAACACTGAACCCTCCATTATTTTTCTCCCTCTGCCATTGGATTAGAATCAACGACAAATATTAAATTTACTAAAAATTCAGAAAAATCCACTATTTCTATTGATGATATATCTTCATAATCTTCTTGTAAACAAGATAAATGCATTTTACACTTTGGGCATGAGGTGACCATTATTTCTCCGACATCTTTTGCTTCTAAGAGTCTTTTATATCGCAATGCTTTTGAACGGTCATTACAATTCATCCAAGAGCTCACTCCACAACACAAAGCATCTTTTTTATTGTGTGCCATTTCATTAAACTTATATCCTATTTTTTTTAAATGGGAAAAAATTTCACGTACATTTTCTATTATATGACTATTTTTAGGCAAAAATCGACTTAAACGACATGGATCGTGATAAGTAAATGGGATAAGTTCTTCTTTTTGAGATGGATTTTTAAACTCAATCTTATTTGCTTTCCAATTTTCATATATATACTCAATTAAATGTTTAATAATGAATTTTTTATTAAAATCTTCAAAAAGATTTTGATAATCTACTTTAAGTGTCCTATAACATTCAGCACAGGCAGTAATAATTGTTTTAACACCAGTTTCTTCAATTCTTTTGATATTTTTCTTTGCTAGATTAATAAATTCTTTAAGTTTTCCTTGACCCCAATAAAGATCATGTCCACAACAGATTTCATCTTGAAGAACTACTATAGGTTCTTTTTCAATCTGGCATAATATTTTCAAAGTGCTTTCTGCTATAGAATTAGAATTTTCAAACTCAAAATTAAAAAAGGGTAAGCACCCAACATAATACATAATATTTCCTTGTGTTGAAATTTCACATCCCTTTGGAATCCATTCAAGAGATCTCTCGGGTTTTATAGAGGGTTCGCTCATAATTTCCGAGATAGTGGTATACACCCCCTTATGAGCAATATACTCATCCGGGTCTTGACTATAAGATTCTCGCATTTTGTATTTAGCCATTCTTACGATATCTGCGAAATTTATTCCTTCAGGGCAATTTTGAAGACACGCATTGCAAGTTAAACAATCCCATAAAACACCGCTCTCAATAATTTTTTCTTCAAAACCCTCAAGAATCATTTGAATTATTCTGCTCGGTTCAAAAGTTTGAACTTTACTAAGTTGACATACACCAC
>JAEOTW010000378.1 GCA_016839655.1 Promethearchaeota archaeon
ATTGATTTTAAAGCTAACCCCCTCTGCCACTGCATTGGGGTACATTCTACTAAATCATACCCCTGCCACTGGATAGCCGTTTTAAGGCTTTCATAATTCGCCGTAAGTTTTTGCATCCTTATAACTTTTCCACGCATCGCCCCTTTTTCTTTTTCGGTCATGCCAGGGCGTGCTTTAAGGTCGCCAATCCAAAAACTAACTTTTTCCAGAAAAACAACAGGTTTAAATTTAACGTAGTTGTCTAGTACCGCTCTTAGTTCATTTACCGACCTTGGCATGTCGTAAAGCCTTGGAGTCAAGTTTTCAGTTGTCACAACAGATAAGCCGCCGGACATTCCGGGATCAATTCCAATAATGCAATTATAAACCATCTGGGAAATTTTTAATTTCAATTCCTTTTAATTTTGATCCTGCTTTTTTCTTCCCAATCCTGAATACTGGGTTATCAATTTCAAAATAAACACGGCGTTTGCCATTCATATCTTTTCTGGTACATTCCATTGAATGCATTGGGGCAAACTCTCCCCATTGCTTAAAAAAAACAGGTGTGTTAACTTTATTGCATTGATCAATTATATTCTCCAACCACAAAGGATTCATTGCTCTGGCTTTTATTCCAGATTCCCCGCCAATTATAACCCAATCGATAAGAGACAATAAAGGCTTTGCTTCTGGAAGCTCTGGTATGTTTTGGTAACCTCTTGGTAATTCAACATAATTCGGGAAATTGATATTGCTAATAAGAGGCTCACAACTTATAAATTTGTTAACCTTATTGTTTCCTGCCCCTTTTATCCGAACTAAATTATACAACCTTTTTTCTGCCTGCGTCTGATCCTCAATAGTTACACCAAGCCAAATATTGTTTGTTAAATATTTACTTAACCAATCTTTTGATTTAGATTGAAAATACTCCCTCAATCTTTCATCTCTTTTTGTAAGAATTTGATATTTATGTTGAGGTGCTAGATGTATAACTTCAAAGACCTTATCAATCCATTCTATAGGCGTTTCTTTGTGGAATAAATCACCCATTGAACATACAAAAATACGTTTTGAACCTTTAATTTTTAAGGGTTTATTAAGTTGTGATTGGTTCAATTCAGTCTTTCCATTCCAGGTGAATTTATATTCCTTTTTCTGAAAATTAACAACCTTACAGTAAGCATCTAATGAAGATTCGTCCTCTTTTATAACAGCCATACTTGCCAATCTATAAGCCATTGTTTCAGCATAACAATTTGAACACCCCGGAGATATTTTTTCACACCCTACAATTGGGTTCCAGGATTCGTCTGTCCATTCAATTCTAGTACTCATAATATTTTTTTTATGTGTAAGATTTTCCATTCAAATTAACAGTATTAAACATATCCCTAAACCTACGCAACATTGCCGGATCAAGCTTATTATCTAAGTCTTTTAAGCTTAAATTCGTTGTCATATGCGTAATTGTTCCATGATCGGTGAAAAGCTCGTAACGCTGCATCATAAATGCACCAAAACTTTCAATAAATTTCGTGCCATAAAAAGAAGCGTCATAGTCGATACCATACTCATTAATTGCAAGGTTAAGCCCAAATTTGCCAAGGTTAGGTTTGAATTCGTTGTAATACCTGAAATTTCCTTTTTCTTCAAAATAACTTTTCATACTTTCAATACTTTCTATCCTGAAGCTGTTAGGATTTCCAAGTACATTAGCGTAGGTCTGCAGTACTTTTAATATAAATGTTTTTCCAGTACCAACATTTCCACAAATCAAAATACCTTTGTTTAGATCAAACTCTTTTTCAATCCCGTTTATGTAGTATATAAGATTAACAATTATTGGAATGTTGAATTCGGTGTAATCGTATTTTTTTACAAACTTAAGCGCGCATTTATTCCAGACAATTTTATGCTTATCTAAAGTTTCTTGTTTTTTTATCAAATTATGTCGCTTAATCTTTGTCAAGCTCTTCCCAGGATTTTTGATATACTTTTCCGGTTTTATTAATTTCGGTCCTCTGTTGTGTACTCGTGTTGCCATTTTTTTTCATTTTTATTTGAAAATATGTGTAATAAGTTACACCGTCTTTATTTTTTTTGCGAAGCTTTAATATACTTAAAAAATTATCTGACCAGAAATTATCATTCCTAGCCCATCTTACAACTTGGCAAATTTCTTTTGGGTCTTTTTGATCATTTTCAACTAATTTCCTAATTGTATCTTTCCATTTTGAAACTTGAACCTCTGTACTTGGTTTTGTTTCCTCAGGGAAGAAAGAAATTGAATAGTCATAAATTTGATTTACAACCAAAGAAAATTCCTTAAAATTTTTTTCACCTTCTTTAATACTATTAGTACTATTATCTATAGTACTATTATAGTGTAACATTTGCGTTACACCCCCTGTAACATTTGCGTTACACCCCTGTGAAAAAATTAACACCCCCCAATTAACACCAGGTTTGAAAAAAGACCGCCCCCCAGAACTCCCATTATCTGGGTGTCTTTCAATAATATTACATTCAACAAGGTTGTTTATTCGCCTAATTACGCTTTGTCTTGTTGTTAATTTAATTAAAGGAATGTCTTCAATGATTTTTTTGTGATGAAGCCAGAACCAAATCCCTTGATCGTCAATTTGTTTTTCTGCGTTAGGGTAAAAGTTTCGGATAAAATCAAATATAGCCATATCAACTATATCCAATTGCGGGAAGTTGTTAATTGCCGCATGTTGATTGATTAAAATAGTGTAATTCATAGAAAAAAAAATAGGCGTGGCGTTCGGGGTTACGGATCCCTACTAGCCATGCCTTTTTAATATTTTCATTATCGCCGTAACTCGATTGGACAAATATACAAAAAAAATAATTAATCTATATTTTCACCCTCTGTTAAACTTTTAAGATTGTCTTTATAAGCTAAACTTGTGAAGCTGTTTTTCATGATGTTTAAATTATCATCCATGTGATTAGCTACCAAGCTTACAACAGGATATTTATTAGCCTTTCCAGGCTGTTGTGACTTAGCAAATGAAACATTCAAATCAAATACCATTCCCATTACTGAGCCCCTAGATTCGAGCAACATATCATAAGATTGTCTTATCTGTGGGATGGTTGAAGCAGATCCCTTTGTATTAAACTCCCAATAGCCAAGTACTTTTGGTATTTTAGGGATAATAAAACGTAAGGTTAATGTTATTTCCCAACCTTTTTTTGATCCACTCCGCTTTATTGCTGCGTCCATTAAACTTGGGTGCTCATCCAAGCTAACAGGAACATACTCTTTTCCGTTCCAAATTTCGAAATCGTGCCCGTCTCCATACCCAAATCGCTTACCATCTTTATCAGTTAATATATATTGCTCTTTGCAACTAAATTCCGGGGAATCATTAAAAAAAACAATCTGTATAACTCCTGGCTTTTGATACACCTCATCAAAATACTTTTTATAAGTACCATCCGCAATGAAGTAATCTAAACTCATAGGATAACCAGATTTGTTTTTCATTCCTATTTTGACAAAACCAATACGGGGCAATGGCGACCCCGTATCTTTGGTTATTCTAACTATCCTCCCGTTGCTCATGGTGCTCTATATGTATTAGGGTTCTAGTTATGTCGCTGCGGGTTATTGGATCAGAAAATCTTAATATTTCCCGTAATGGCTTATCTTTAAAATATTCATCTGATAGATGCCTATTCGTACTTTTGGCTGAAGAAATAGCGAGTTTTCTAAGTTCAGCCCTTGCAATTGTGTTTTTACTCATCTTTCTTATTTAAATTTCACTTTCGTAACCTTCAGCAAGCATATCATCCTTAGTATCAAAATCAGGATCTAAGTTTTTTTTATGCTCTTCTTCCATCAACTCATCAATAGTCTTTTCCGCTTCAGGCTCTTGTTTATTTTCCTTCCTGTTCCTTGCCTCTTTGACTATCTCCGATAAGGTTAGGCTTAAAATGTTATTATTAAGCCCTCTTTTGGGTTCAATTAACCCATGTGGTACAATTATGTCACTTGTGCGGCTTTCTCTCTCTATTGAGGCTAATTCGGTTAAATAAGGCAATTTTAAAGCTTGCTTACTATTTGTTTGATCTTTCAGGTTGTAGGTTGGTGTTTTTCCCTTCCAGTCTTTTGGGCTCCAATTGTATACTTTTTCTAAAGGATATTGATCAAAATTTAGGTTCCACATTTTTTTATAAGCATGAACCTGAATTTCATGTTCTGGATAAAACCCCTTTCGCCCGGATTTGAAATCTACAACCGCCCTGAATCTTTTTTCCTGCTTAGTCTCTTTTGGTTGCCCTGCCCGTGGGCCTGATTTATAAACCTCTCCAAAATAACCTTTTTCCTCATCGGTCATCTCACAGATTAAATCAATAGCCCCTGCATAACCATCTTCTGGATTCGTTAAGATAATCTCAACCGCCAACGGCTTAACGTCGTGGTCAATCATGAATTGAGCAAAAGCCAAAATATCTTTTTTCAAATCATCCTCCCACTCTATCAAGCTTGAAGGGAGTTTTTGCTCCTCTATATAAGCCTTAAGTTTTTCCTTAAGCTTATCAAGGTCATAAGTTCCGTTTATTAATAGTTCGCCTATCTGGATATGCATAAATGTTCCATAATTCGCCCTTTCTTCTGCAAATTCTTGGCTTTCTTCATACCCTTTATCAGCTATCCACTTAATTAATTGTGGACTTGTTGGCATTGTGTTTTTTATCATCGTTGTAACCGAGACAAAAAACCGTGGCTCCCCATCAATACCCCAATCATAATAATATCGCTGTCCTTTGCTTTTTAGCCTATAGATAGGGGCTGGTTGCGTCAATAAAGCATCCTCATCAAAAAAAGTTGCCTTAAGTTCTTCAATACTTAAAAATTCTTTGTTTTGCATTTTTGTTTATTGTTAAATTAATAATATGTTATTTCCACCCATAAAGGAAATTAGGGTCAACACCCGTCATTTGGCAAATTGTATAAACTTGCGAGGGGTTAGGCTGTGTCCTTCCTGTTTTAAGCCGCCATAAATTAGCACGTTTTGTTTTTATGTCACAGTAAGGCCACAAGGTTACTGACAATTCTACATCTATTTTTTTTCCTGTTTGCGATGTGTAATAGGCTAGAGCCTCTCCAATTCTTAGATTTTCTTTCATTGTTTCTTATTTTTGGTTACTTTTACAAACTCTTCAACATTCATGATGCTTTTAAGTCCCGGCTGATTACCGGGGCTTTGCTTTTTTACCTACTAAAACCCATGCTTTAGACCCTTTTTCAAATTTAGTTTCAATTTCAATTTTCATGATTCGTTTATTAAGTTGTGTTATAATTTTTTCTTGAAAAGTTTTTTACCCCACTTAAGAACATGAGGCTGTTTTTTTTCTATTAGTTCAAAAATATAAATGCAATTTAAACAACCACATTTATTACTGCTATTCTTTGGCTTGACGATTTTATTGCTCCCGCACCGTGGGCAGTTTCCCGTACTTTTTGGTAAATTGCTCATTACTTTTGTTTATTGATTCCAGTAATTTATTACTTTCAATAATGTTATGCTCTATCCTCTGTATTAATAGCCTGTTTTCCTCAACCTTCTCTTCTAACCA
>JAEOTW010000202.1 GCA_016839655.1 Promethearchaeota archaeon
ACTTTAATTGTATACATATCAAATATGCTTTTTCTTTAAATTATAAGTAAAAAAGTTTTAAAATAGGCGAAATGTTATAAATCCAGAGATATTCATATATTAAGAAAATTCCAATAAAAAAAATAGAAGTTAAAATTATGAAAGAAACTGCTAAAAAGTTATATACCGCATATGTTGGTGAATCGCAAGCTAGAAACCGATATAATTATTTCTCTAAAGTAGCTAAAAAAGAAGGATACGTACTAGTGTCAAACATTTTTGACGAAACATCAGATCAAGAAAAAGAGCATGGTAGTTGGTTCTATAAAATGCTCCAACAGTTCAAGAAAGAAGAAAAGTTTGATGAAATGAAAGTAATTCCTGATGCAGAATTTCCTACTACACTTGGAACTACCATTGAAAATTTAAAATCTGCCATTGCGGGAGAAAATATGGAATGGCAAACACTTTATCCTGATATTGCAGAGACTGCAGAAAAGGAAGGGTATCCTGAGATCGCTAAAAGAGTACGTGCAATTATGGTTGCTGAGAAACATCATTCAGAACGATACGGTAAACTTCTTAAATTAGTCGGTGATGATGCTTTCTTTAAACGAGGTAAAAAAGTCATCTGGATATGCATGGAGTGCGGATATGAAGTGGAAATGGATGAATTGCCAAAAGACTTCAAATGTCCATCATGTGATCATCCACAATCATACTATAGAAAGAAATGTGAAGATTTCTAAATGAATTTTTAATTTAAAAGCAAAATTTTTAAAAATTAGATTATCTGAATAAAATCAAAAATAGAATATGTGAAATTAGTATGAAGCAAAAAGAGATATACAGATGTAGCATTTGTGGAAAAGTTATAGAAATATTAAATCCCGGGGTACCTGAAACGATCTGTTGCGGAGAACCAATGAAATTAATGGAGGAGCAAACCAAAGACTGGAAAACTGAAAAACATGTTCCTAAAATTTCAGTTGAGGGTAATAAAGTCACTGTTGATGTAGGAATGTCAATTGGAACACCTCATCCTATGACCGATGAGCATTATATTATGTGGATTGAAATAATCTGTAAAGATGGATGCTACGAAAGAAGATTCTTAAAGCCTGGTATGGAACCTAAGGCAGCCTTTACTGTTGCTAATCCAGAAGGTCTCTGGGCTCGAGAATATTGTAATTTGCACTTTTTATGGAAGAGTTAAATTCTAAAACTTTTTTTTTTTAAATTTTTTATATTCAGATTTCAAATTGGTAAGAAGGTTGAATTCAACAGTTTTAATTTGGTTCTACTCATTACATGAAGTATGAATAAAAATTCTGATAACATTGAACAATTTAAGGATGAAATAATCAATCCTACATGCGTTAAATGTGATAGTGTTCATCACTGCCCGAGAGGTAAGCCAAATAAATTGATAGGAAACTGTCCGATGATTATAAGCCCTGAAATCGCAAAAGAAGTAAAGGAAATATACGAGTCAAATGAGTTTGTAAAAAAATCTACAAAAGTTGCATCTATTGTAGAAGCTCAAGGCTATATTCACTGGCCTCGTCTCAAAGATACAATTGAATATGCGAAAGGTATGGGATATACAAAATTAGGAATAGCTTTCTGTGTAGGACTACAAAAAGAAGCAGAAATTACTGCAGAAATTTTAGAGAAATACGGATTTCAGGTATGTTCTGTTTGTTGTAAGACAGGATCTCTTCCAAAGACTAGTGTTGGAGTTCCAAAAGAATTTACTATGATCTCTAAGACAGGATATCCAATTGGATTTGTAACATGCAATCCTGTAGCCCAAGCATTATTAATGAATAAAGCAAAAACTGATATGAACATTATTGTAGGCTTATGTGTGGGTCATGACATTACTTTCACTCACTTATCAGAAGCACCGGTAAGTACTTTCATTGCGAAAGATAGGTCAAATCCTCACAATCCAGCAGCTATCTTGTATACACATTACGGAAAATCTTTTATTGAAGGGGATTTAAGAACTTTTCGTGGAGATTCTAAATCTTAATGCTATGCGTTTCTTTTCTTACATTAAAATTTATAGATTTACTTTTAGCATTATACTTCAATAGTACTTCATCATCTTAATCTATTTATAGCGTTAATAATTTTGAGAAGTAATCAATTAGATAAAATGATATTATATGAAAAACACAATTTGTACTTATGACAAGAATACCAAACTTAACTATAAAATTCATGATTTAATTACTCAAAGTTTAAATGGGCTTGATCTATTTTTAAAGGGCTTAAAAGCTAAGATACCAGAATCATTTCTTACTATAGTTGAAAATTTAAAAGATTACTATGAAAAGATAGAAAATTTTGATGTCCCTTTCAAATCCGATTTTGAAATCCTAAATCAATATCCCGCTTTAGTAAATGGAAGTAAAAATCATGTGTTATCTCTTGTAAATTATAGCAAATATAATCCTCCTTCAATTAATGATGAAATTGAAATTTATACTTTAGATCTTGTACGAGTTTTCACCCATTTTGAATACTTTTTAATGGAATCCCTGTTAAAAATAATGACACGTGAGGAAGCAATTGAATATATTAAAAAGCTATCGGATGAGGTTTCTCTCTCCAGAAGGAATCCAGATAATTATGTTGATTCATTTAAAGAATCTACAGAACGTTTTAAAAATAATTTGGGAAGATGGAGAATGCAAGAATGTGTTATTGGTCCATTAAGTAAAGAAAAATTGTTATACAAGGTTAAGAAGTGTGAATGGGCTGAAGCATTGAAGGACTTTGATTCAGAGTTGAGTTATGCTATGCTTTGTTATTCTGATTTTCAAGGAGCGCAAAACTTAAATCCTAATTTTATTCTTACGAGAACGAAAACTTTAATGATGGGGGACGAATATTGTGATTTTTGTTATCATGATACGCGAAAAGATAAAGATTTGAGTCATCCTTCTGAAAGCGAATTTGAAGATTTGGGATAATATATTTTTTTCTAATTTTTATTTTAAAATGATGAATTTTTAAGCTTTTAAAACACAAATACAAATATTAAAAAGAATTGAACAATTGTATTGAAGAGAAAATATGATCCTCTTTCTACAGTTATTTGTAATCCTCTGCTTTATTATTGTTATCATTGCCCTTTTTCGCGAAAAAACAGATTTTCTGACCTATAGCGTTTTAGGAATGTTGGCTGCTGCTACAGCTACCTTTATCTTTTCACCGACACCAATTTCTCTTGAGGAGTTCATTGTAGCAATAGATTGGCCTGTTATTTTTTTCTTGATATCAGTTTTCACAATTGTAGTTATTTTGGAGGAACAATTGATATTTCAAGAAATTGCGTCAAGAATCACAAAAAAATTCCACACTAATACCCGAAGATTTTTTTGGGTAATTTGCTTAATTTCAACTTTAAGCGCTGCTTTTATTGAAGATATTTCGGTTGCTGTTATCTTTTTGCCAATGATAATAATGACAAGTGAAAAGATGAAAATAAATCCCACTCCAATATTGTTAGGAATGACTATTTGTATAAATCTTGCCGCGACTTTAACTCCGTTTGGATCTGCACAAAATATTTTAATAGCGAGTAGATTTACACTTTCAACAGCTTGGTTTTTCGTTAGCTTATCAATCTATTTCGTTATTGCTACATTTTTGACTTTAATTCTTTTAGATTATTTCATCCTTAAAAAAAATCTACGGAAAATTTGGATACCTCATTGTACTGAATTTGATGAGTCTTTAGAAACTGAGCATATTGAAGAACATGAATTAATAATTTTAGAAGAATCAATTAATCCTAAGGTTTTTTATCGAAATTTAGGTGCTTTATTCCTCTTTTTCATTATGTTAATTATTATTCCCAATATTATCTTTGTAGGGCTTCTTG
>JAEOTW010000396.1 GCA_016839655.1 Promethearchaeota archaeon
GACATTCAAAATCAAAATATTGAGATAAAAAAAATATGATATCATAAGAAATATATATAATTCGAATTAAAGCATAATAATTTAAATAAAATGAAAATAAACTGGTTTACCTTATGAAGAAGACACAACCATCAGTTATAACTATTGTAATTATTGTAGGGGCAAGTATTGGAACTGGTTTAGGTCTAATCTTTTTGGATATTATGTTTGAACCGAAGTTTACAAAAATTGTTATTGCAACTAATTTTACAGAACCAGGACGGATTTATGGAGTTGATGTTGATGGAGATGGAGATAATGATGTAATATCGGCATCACATGGACTTGGTGATATTGCTTGGTGGGAGAATGATGATTTAAACTTTACCAAACATATGATTGATGATAATTTTCCACAAAACTTTTTTATCAATATAGGTGATGTAGATTTAGATGGAGATCCAGACGTTTTAGGACCAAGCTGGGTAGGTGATGAGATAGCTTGGTGGGAAAACAATGAATCTATTTTTATCAAACATTCAATTGCTTTAAATTATGAATCTGCTTATAGCATTAATACTTATGATGTTGATCTTGATGGGGATAATGATATTTTAAGTACCAGTTCTCAAGAAGTTACATGGTGGGAGAATGATGGAAATCAAAATTTTACTGAACATACAATCTCAACTGGATATCCCGAAATTTCAAACGAAGGGCATGCTTCAATTTTTGCCGCAGATTTGGATAACGACAATGATATTGATATCATAACTGGCTCTACTGATAATGTTTATATAGGAGAAATATGTTGCTGGAGAAATAATGGCCAAGAAGAGTTTACTAAAGTTAAACTGACAACTAATTACGCTCGAGTTCATGATCTTAAACCTATAGATATGGATAATGATGGCGATATTGATATTTGTACAAATTCAGCAACACAAAATACAAATGATTGGTTCGAAAATTTTGGAGGTCTATTTTTTATCCGCCGTAGAATCTCTGATTCTAATGGTCCAAATTCTGTTTTTCCTATTGATCTCGATGGGGATGGAGATTTTGATATCATTGGTGCCGCAATTTTAGCAGATAGAGTGAGTTGGTTTGAAAATCGTGGGACCTTTGAATTTTCTGAACATATTGTTGGACCTAATTTTAATGGCGCATCTTCTTGTTCCGCCATAGACATTAACGATGATAATAAAATTGATATATTAGGCACAGCTTGGGCTGCGAATGAGGTTGCTGTTTGGGTACAACTCTAAACAAAATAGTAGAAATAAATAATCATTTTTAACAGTTACTTTTCAAATTTTTTTTAAATTGATGTATATATTCCAATATTACAATTAGTTATTTACAATCATTCTCTTTTTTTTATTTAAATAATAATATACTCTTTTTAAATTGTGTCCGTAAAAAGTAAGAAATTTAGCGATTTACTCCCTAAATTTGCGAATTTTTTGCCAAAAGTTCATACCAGAAATGGTACATATATTTTTCATCCAGGTTTTATTTACCAATCTCTCCTAAAGGAAACAAACATTTCTAAAATTGACGCAAAAAAAATAACGGAACAAGTTGTACGATTTTTAGTTTCGGTAAACTTGAATTTAATAACTGCTCCACTTATCAGAGAAATTGTAAATGTTCATTTACTTCAGAACGGATTTGAACAGGAAAGATTACAATATACAAGAGTAGGATTACCAGTTTATGATTTAAACAGGATATTTAATGAACAGAATGAGTCTAAAGAGGTAGTCTCAGAGATTATGAATTGGATAATCACAGAATACCATGAAGTAAACAAATTAATACGAAAGGAATAAAAAATTAACTAAAAATTATTAATACTTCTACTAAGTCTTTTTCATTATATAAGGATACTAAGAATTCCTGTTTTTATTCTATTAGACTTATTTAAATATTATCAAAGTGTAATACTTTTTTATTGCTAAAATAATCACAGAATATCATGAAGTAAATATTTAAAACTAAATAAATAAAAAAGAGAGAAAAAAACCATATTTATTTTATCGGTCTACTATTAGCTTGGAATATTGGTCCGATAAATTGACTATATAAACGTGAGTAACCTTCTTGATTGGAAACGACGGCAATCATTTCAGCTTCCTTGTCTGTTGCAGGAGCAAGGATTACTTCCTCCGCATCCCGAGTTACAGCAAAGAATTCACCAGCGGTTTGTAATTGTCTGAATTGTATATTACCGAGTTGTTTCATTTTTCCAATTATTCCACTGTATTGCTGAATATCCCAATGGGAGGTGAGCATGAATCGGACTGCCTTTTTCTGAAAAGCATATTCAGAAACAACCTGTAGGATATCAGGTACGACATATGGAGTAACGATTATAATCGAAGATTTTACTCGATAAATTGCATCTTTTATAGCTGCAACCATAGCATCTTTTCCAATTACGGGCCAAGTTGTAACTTTAGCGATTTCTGGAATTGAACTTGAAGCATTATGAATATCAGTTAATTTGCTTTCATTACCTTCACCTAATTCAGTAGCATCATCAATTGAATTCATAAATTGTAAAGTAAAGTCTGCGATTGCATCTTTCACATTTTGAATAGTATCTCGTGTAGTATTTGATAAACTATTTTGAAGTGTTTTTGCGTTTTGTTCGTACTTAGATTTATGATCTGCGAGCATATCAGATAGATTAGTGTCCATATCTTTACCTTCAGCATTCCATAATCTAATTTCACCATCAATTTTTTCTGAACAATCTCTTTTACCATTTTCAAAATTAGTATTAACATCTCTGGTCCAATCTGCGCTTATTCTTTTTACTTCAAGATCAAAATCAGTATAATGCTTCAATGAATTTTCTTTATGATTATTTATTGAATCATCATATTGTCTATGGTGTGATTTAAGTGAGCTTTCTAAAGAATCTTTTAGTTTTATTCTGGTATCAGAACAATCTTTCACACCAGTTTGTAAAGTATCATCAACTTCTCCTGCTAAATCAGTAGCAAGGGTCTCGAGTTGTGCCTCTATAGTTTCTTGAGCTCTATAATCAAGATCATTAGTTTCATTAGCTAATCCATCATTTTCATTTACCATAGTATCAGTTACATCAGTTTTAATATTATCAGTAGTACCTCTTGTATCTGTGATGTAATCATCACATGTTTTTGTAAAATCAGGCTTCATTGGTTCAGTGAATTTTAAGATATTTTGAATTGTAGTTTCATGTCGGGCTTTGTATTTCTTTTTCTTACCCATCCAGAAAAATCCTTTTTTAGCCATATCTTCTGAAAAATCGGTAAATCTATTGGCGTGTTCAAGTAAGTTATCAATTAAAGTTAGTGTCATACTCTTAAAATCATTTGTTTGATCGGTCAAAGTTCGATGTCTCTCATCTACGGTAGCTTTTAAGCGAGTTTGGAGAGTATCAGTAGTGTTTTTTAGATGAGTTGTATGTTCTTTCAATAAGTTTGAAATTTTAGCTTTCAGGTCGGTGACGACTCTATCCATACGTTCCAAATACTTCTCGAGGATTTGTTCCATTTTAGGTTTGAGTTGATTTGCGGTATTTTTATGTCTCTCTACATGCTCATCAAGTTCCATTTTTAATTCTTTATCTAAATTCTCGACTCTCGTTGAAAAATCATTTAATAGGTTCGCTATTAAAGTCGTAAGATTATCTTTTGTGTTCGTTATTTCAGATTCATTTTTATTTACAGTTGTATCTGAAATATTTTTTAGATTTGAATTGAGATTATCCATAATAGTATGTATGTTACTTTCTAATGTTTTGGATGTCTCACTAAATCGGGTAGTAGCACTATCAATTCGATTTCTCTTAGTATTATTCTTTGAATCAGAATCTTCAAAAAAATCTGTGATTTGCTTATCAACAGCGGTTTCTACTTCCCCAATACTCTTATTCTGAATCGTTTCAAGCTTTTCAAATCGATTAGATTGATCAGCCAAGATATTGTCCTTAATTGTACCAATTTCAGTTCTAAATTTTTCTGATTCGTTAGTAAATAATTCGAAAAAAGGCTGAAGTGGAATGTACCTATCTACAATCCCTTCAACTCGTTTGAGAAAACCTTTCTCAACTAACCAATTAGTGACTTCTAATACAGTTTCATAGGTTAGGGCTTCATTTCCTTCTGTTAAAGTCATGAATACTTCAGATGGCGTTGCGCGTGGAACTCTTAAATACACTAAATATATGTTAATATGTTCTTCAGTAAATCCATATCGAGTGAATACTTCTTTTGTGAAATCCTTTAATGACATAAATTTATCTCCATGTTTTTGTATTTGAATTCAAATTAAACTAGATTTAAGATGAATTCCTTATAAGTATTTTAATTTGATTTGCTATAATAATATTTTCAAAATTATAATATTAAAACTTAAGTCAAAATAACACAATCTTTGAGAGAGATTTAAGGCTTCTATGATGTGATTTATTTGATTGCAAGAAAATTACTAAATCCAAATTGTATAATTGAATCTTATAGGCTGGAACTTCAAATGAAGTTCAATGTTTTAAACTATATATTACCAAAAATCTTTAATAATTGATAAGAATAAATAATGGCGATTTTTTGTTAAAAAGAAAACTTAAAGGTAGCAAGAAGAATATCAGTGCTTTAGGCATGGGATGCTTTGGTTTAGGAGGACCTTTTATGCGCTCTAATGGAGTTTATCTAGCCTATGGAAAGGTAAATGATGAAGAATCAATCAAAACTGTCCAAAGGGCTATTGAACTCGGAATTAACATTTTTGATACAGCAGATGTATATGGTGTAGGGAGAAGTGAAAAAGTTCTCGGTAGAGCACTAAAAGAATATAGGGATGATGTTGTAATTGCTACAAAATTTGGTAGCGTTTTTGAGGAAGGAAACCCTCGTACTCTTGGTAAGAAAAATACTGAAGCCGAATATATACGTAATGCAATTGAGGCAAGTATGAAGCGTCTTCAAACCGATTTTATTGATATTTACCAATTACATTCCAGTCAGCATGACTCCGATGACGCAAAAAGAGTTCAGATAATTCTAGAAGATTTAGTGGAAGAAGGATTGATAGGTGGCTATGGATGGAGTACAGATGATCCAGAGCGGATGGAAATATTCGCAAAAGGTCAGAATTGCATTTCAGTACAGTACGCAATGAACATCACTCTTCATAACAATCAAATGATAGAACTTTGCGAAGGAAATGATTTGATCGGATTAATTAGGAGTCCTTTAGCTTCCGGTATTTTAACCGGGAAATATAATGAACATACTAAAATTGCAGCTGATCATATGTTAGCGGGAGTTGATTTTTCTCAGGAACGCTATAAAACAATTAACAACCTACTTCCAGAATTAAAACAAATAATGAAAGAAGATGGAAGAACTATAATTCAAGCACAACTTGGTTATCTTATGACAACAAGTGAAACTACAGTACCAATACCAGGAGCAAAAACAGTTAATCAAATTGAAGAAAATGCTAAAACTTTAGAATTAGGACCTTTACCACAAGATCTAGTAAAACAAATTAGCGATCTTTTGCTAAATAAATTTTGAATTAACATCATTTTTAAAAGATCCCTTGAAAATGTAACGCAATATTTTGAAACTTACTTATTTGTAATACGCTTTCTGAGATTAATTGGGAAGAAATGTTCCTTAATCCTTTTAATACCGATTTCTTTTTCACTAATTAGAACAAAATTTGGTGTTTAAATAAAAATGAAAAAATTTAATAAAATAACACTTGGAGCTTTTGCTTTCTTAATGCTTTTTTCAATTTTCGGTGTTACAAATGTTCTAGCCGTTCCTCCTATTGAAGACATCGTTGGAGATGAGTATGTTCATAATTATCAAATTCAAGCAAATAACGAGGTAATGTTCAGATTTCTTATGCAAACACGTGTAACTGTTATGACTAATGTGGATCTTGAAGTAAATATAGACTGTGATGCATCAGAAATTGGCGTAAAAGACTTTATACTAGAAGTGAATGGCTCAGGTCCCCTATTGATGAATATGACTTGTACAGAAGAACAAGTTCAACTTGGTTTAATGAAAGGCTATACGTATCAGATAAGAAATCGACATAGATACCTATACGAAGAAGGATTTTGTATACAACTTAAATGCAATGGCACCTGTGATGCACAACTTAAAATCCAGGCAAACAATCGAAATCAAAATGGACAATGGGCACGCTACAATGAAAATTCTGAAGAGTGGGAACTTATACCAACTACAGTTGAAGATGGATATTTAGTTGCTGAAACAAGTGAATTCTCTTATTGGACTGTATTGATTCCACAACCAGATAACAC
>JAEOTW010000035.1 GCA_016839655.1 Promethearchaeota archaeon
AAAGGTTTTACTGAACTTTTACTTACACTTTATAAATCAAAATTAGATCCAGAGGTTATATCGATTCTTGAAGAAATTAGGGATGGAAGCAAACGTCTTGAAAAAATAATTAATTTACTTTTAGATAGTACAAAATTAGAAGCAGGACAATTATCTTTAAATCTGCTAGAAGAAGATTTAGCCTTTTTAATCAAATTTTGTGTAAAAGAACTTCAAGGATTAGCTAAATTAAGAGAACAGACTATTACTCTAAATTTACAGGAAAAGTTAGAAACAAAATTTGATAAAGAAAGGATATATGAAGTAATTTCAAATCTTTTAGTAAATGCAATTAAATATACTCCTCCTGGAGGGAATATTACAATTGATTCTAAAATCAATAAGGGATCATATGAAATTTCCGTAAAAGATAATGGAATTGGTTTTACTGAAGAAGAGAAAAGCCTTGTTTTTAAACAGTTTGGAAAGATTGAACGATATGGGAAAGGTTGGGATATTGCTGCTGATGGTACTGGATTAGGATTATATATTACAAAAAAGCTTGTAGAATTACATGGAGGAGAAATTTGGTTAGAATCTGAAGGAAGAAATAAAGGTTCCACTTTTCATTTTTCCATTCCTATATTAAAATAGATTCTTACAAAATATTTATTCTCCAATTCAATATAATCGATAAATTTTATTAAACTAAATCTTCAGAAGAACTGGACTCCTAATTTTTTATTAAACACTTTGAATTTATTAAATCAAAAGATTTAATCTAGAAATTAGAATCACAATAAAAAAAATAGATAAGAAAAATGAAAAATTTAGAAGGAAATGGAGATATTGAAGATATTCCTGAAATAAAGAAATATTTTTCAAGGATATATACGATATTGTCAAAAGAAATCAGAGATAAATTAAGAGATTTAAATGTATCAAAAGAAAAGAAAAAACAGATAAAAAAGGAATTAGCGTTTTTACCAAAAGATAAACAGATAGAGTATTTAGATGAATTAATCCGTTTAAATAATTATCACTAAATTAAATCTAAATTTTGAACCTCTTTTTAGTATAATGAACGTGTAAGAAATACACGCATTTTTTGCTTATAAAAATGTAAAATATAAGAAATAACTGTTATTTTAGATTTAGTTATGAATTATCGATACCAAATTTTTTTAAGAAAAATACTTTTTTCTTTTTAAGATAATCAATTAATTTGTTTGATCAAACATAAAAGCAAACACCTTGTTTTTTTACAAAATTGCAAATCAATTTTTAGATTATGTAGGGGATTTAAAGGAATTATGAGTGAAAATGTTGAGAAATATATAAAAAGAAAAGTATACAAGTCTACAAATTCAAGAATTGCTCAAAAATTTGTTGATGCTGGTTTAGAAAAAATTAGGGCATGTATTAATTGTGGAACTTGTACGGGGGGATGTCCTTCAGGACGTCGAACAGCATATAGAACCCGCTCTGCAGTCCGTCGTGCATTAATGGGTGATGAATCTGTCTTACAGGATATTGATATATGGTTATGTTCTACTTGTTATTATTGTTATGAACGATGCCCACGAAATATTCCTGTTACAGATATGATTATTAAACTCAGGAACATTGCTGTTGAAGAAGGCTTTATTTTAGATTCTCATTTTGGATTAGCTAAAAATATTTTCTTTGCTACTGGACATGGTGTACCTGCAAATGGAGAAGCAAATAAAAAATGGAGAGATTTAAGAGAATCTTATGGTTTACCGCCCCTACCTCCAACTGTTCATTCTTATCCTGAAGCTGTAAAGGAATGCCAAGAATTAATGAAAGCTGTAGGTTTTGATAAATTATTAGATAATGCTGCAAACTTGAAAGAAGAAAGAGCAAAAAAAGAAAATAAAGAGTAGAGGGAATGATTATGAATGAAGAATATAATTGGCACTACGGTTTCTTTCTAGGATGTGTAATACCTAATCGTTATCCTATGATTGAAGCTTCAATAAGGCATGTTTTTGACCATCTTGGCGCCGAACTTATAGATATGCCTGGTGCTTCATGCTGTCCTGCTCCAGGGGTATTTAGAGCATTTCATATACCAACTTGGTTAGTTATAGCTGCAAGAAACATTTCAATTGCAGAAGAATTGGGAGTAAGCCCATTAACGGGTTGTAACGGATGTTATGGAACTCTAAGAGACGCTTGGTATGAGCTTGAGCATGAATATGAATTAAAAAAGGAAGTTAATAAATATTTAGCAAAAATAGGAAGAACATATAAGGGAAATCTTGAACCAAAACATGTAGTTCAATCATTATATCTCGATATGGGAGTAGATCATCTAAAAGATCATATTAAGTTGAAATTTTCAGATTTAAAAGTAGCAGTGCATTATGGTTGTCATATTGTAAAACCAAGTGATAAAAGACCTTGGCATGGTGAATATGAAGCTCCTAGATTTCTTGATGAAATTGTTGAAATAACCGGAGCTAAAAGTATTGATTATAAAGATAAATATATGTGCTGTGGTGCAGGAGGTGCTGTTAGAACTGCTGTTAAAGAAGTTGCTGCGGATTTTACAAGGGAGAAATTAGTGAATATGAGAGATGCGGGGGTTGATATTATCATAAACTGCTGCCCCTTCTGTCATTTGCAGCTAGACCTAGGACAGGTTGAGGTAAATAATTTTTATGGAGATATAATTGGTGAACCATTCAAAATACCCGTGATATATATCACTCAGCTTTTAGGAACTGCATTTGGAATGGATCCAAATTTATTAGGGTTGGTTAAAAATCATGAATTACAAGGTGTTTCTCCATTTGTTTCAGTTGATCCATTTTTAAAATTAGTTAAAGAGCAATTTATATAGGTAAAAAAAATGACAGAAACGAAAAAGGAAATAGAAGTCACTGGAAATGAAAGACCTAGGATTGGAGTTTACGTATGCCATTGCGGGGTAAACATTGGTGGAGTTGTTTCGGTTCCAGATTTGGTGGAATACGCAAAAACACTACCCAACGTAGAAATCGGGCGGGAGTATAAATTTTTTTGTTCTGATGTAGGACAAAAAATGATTAAAGAAGATATTGAAGCAGGATTAGTAAATAGAGTAATAGTTGCAGCATGTTCTCCACGGATGCATGAACCTACCTTTAGAATTGCATGTAAAGAAGCTGGATTGAATCAATTCTTGTTTGAAATGGCAAATATTAGAGAACATTCGACTTGGGTTCATATGAAAGATCCAGAAGGTGCTTATGAGACAGCTAAAGATCATATTAGGATGGGAGTTGCAAAAGCTAGAGAATTAGTACCATTAGAAGTTCAAAAAGTTCAAGTAGAACCATCCTGCTTAATTATCGGGGGAGGTATTGCGGGAATGAATGCTGCCTTAGACCTTGCCAATGAAGGTTATAAAGTATACTTAGTTGAAAAAACTCCAACTATTGGTGGTCATATGGCTCAACTTGATAAAACCTTTCCTACAATGGATTGTTCAAGTTGTATTCTTACACCTAAAATGTCAGAAGTTTCACGGGAGAATAATATAGAACTTTTAACCTATTCTGAAGTAGTAGAAGTATCTGGTTATATTGGAAATTTTGAAGTCACTATTTTAAAGAAACCCCATTATGTAGATCAAGAAAAATGTACTGGCTGTGGAATTTGTGTTGATTACTGTCCAGTAATTGTTGGAAATGAATTTGATTTAGGAATGGGTACCCGTAAAGCAATTTATATTCCATTTCCTCAAGCTGTACCAGGGCAATACACAATAGACATGGATCATTGCATAAAATGTGGGATATGTGAGAGAATTGATGTGTGTGAACCTGAAGCAATTAATTATGATGATGAGCCTGAATATCTCAAAGTAAAAGTAGGCACCATAATTGTAGCTACTGGCTGGGACTTATATGATCCTTCAGAACTTAAACAATATGGATATGGTAAATATCCGAACGTAATCACTGGACTTCAAATGGAAAGATTATTGAGTTCATTTGGTCCTGTTGTAGGAAAGCCTGTTAGACCTTCAGATCTCAAAGAACCACATAGTATTGCTTTTTTACAATGTGTTGGAAGTAGAAATTTTAGAGAAGGAGGCAATCAGTATTGTTCTAGAGTGTGTTGTATGTATGCAACGAAACAAGCAAGACAATACAAAGAAAAACATCCAGACGCGGATGTATACATTTTTTACATGGATATTCGAGCTTTTGGAAAAGGTTATGAAGAATTTTACGAATCAGCGGGCAGAAATTATGGAATAAATTATATGCGGGGTAGAATTGCTGAAGTCAGTGAAGATCAAGATCATAATATTATCATTCGCTCTGAAGATACTTTATTACAACAACCAGTAGAATTAAAAATCGATTTATTTGTATTATCTTGTGGATTAGAACCAAGAGCAGATGCAGATATTATTACGTCACTTCTACGAATTCAAAGATCTGCTGATGGATTTTTCTTAGAAGCACATCCAAAATTAAGGCCTGTTGATACATTAACAGATGGAATTTTCATTGCAGGAGTAGCTCAAGGACCAAAAGATATTCCAGATGCAGTAGCTCAAGCAAAAGGAGCAGCATCTAGTGCTGCGGTATTAATGGCCAAAGGTGAAGTCGAGGTAGAACCATTCTTTGGTGTTGTCAGACCTGAAAGATGTATAGGTTGTGGCATGTGCGTAGAGAACTGCGCTTATGGAGCAATTGAACTGGTAGAGGATCGCTGGTATGGAACAGTAGCTAAAATCAATGAAGCACTATGTAAAGGATGTGGTGCTTGTTCTGGTAACTGTAGATGTTCGGCAATAGATATTAAAGGTTTTACTGCAGAACAAATTTATTCAATCATTACAGATAGAATATAAATTTAAACACTAATTCACTAATTTTTATATTTCAAGCCATATATTGAATAAATGATTCAATGATTGATAAATGGCTTTCTAAAACTAAATTTAGAGCATTAATAGAAAAATTTGTTAAGCGAGTATATTATCATAAAATTTCAGCTAATCAAATAACTGTTTTAGCCTTGATAATAGGAGCATTAAGTGCCTTATCAATATTTTTAAGTGGAATATTGAGATGGGAAATTGAATTCGTTATTTCTGCAGCAATATTGATGTTTATATCTTTTCTTTTTGATGCGATTGATGGAGCTTTAGCAAGATTAGAAAATCCAACTATTTTTGGAGGGATTTTAGACATATTTTGTGATCGAATGGTTGAAGTGATAATTATAATATCTCTTATATCTACAGATCCTGTAAGTCTAATGTGGCCTGGAATAATTTCTCTTGGTTCCATGGTATTGTGTATTTCTATGTTTTTATTATTAGGAGCAGTAGTGAAAGAAGATCAGTTAGATGAAATTGAAAAAGTAATTTATTACCGTTCTGGGCTTATGGAACGCTCAGAAACTTTTTTGTTTCTCTTTTTTATTACAATTATTATTTCACTGCGGTTTCTTCTATTGTGGGTTTTTGCAGTATTAGTGTTCCTCACATCTATTTTAAGATTAAGAGATGCTTATATCTTGTTGAAATCTTAAGATAATCTTAAAAATATAATTAATTCATAATATATTATAATAACCTTTTAAAATCAAAAAATTATAATTTGTATTATGACTTCTCAAAGTCCAGAAGAGATTCTTGATATAATTCTCCAAGAAAATGAGGGTAAGTTTGGTGTAATTTGTCTTAATTGTTTAATTGTAAGAACAAGATTCAAAGAATTGGAGAAATTTGTTGAAACTGATAGGATACCTATACCTCAAGGAAAAGATTTAACAAAATTAGATTATCTAGACTACATTAGCATCCATTTTTATGAGAAATATAAAAAAATTACAGAACTTCAAGAATTATATCTTACTTGCTTAGCTTTTATAGCGGATATGTTATTTAAGGATGATAAGATTAAAAAATATCTTTCTAGATTTGATTTTATAGCAAAACATGAGTTAATAGATGTTTTTGCCGATTATTGTGCCGATTTAGGGATTGATGTCTATGATACATCTAATCTTGACGAATCAAAATACAAATTAGATTTGTATCTAATGAAAAGAAAACCATTATTAAGAACAGAAGCTGTCTTTGTGAGAACTGGACCTCAAATGACTGAAGAAGAATATAAAAACACCTTCTACCTTTTAAATGAAGCATCCAAAATAGCATCTTGGACAGTTTTTGTAACAACACCGAGAGGAGTCTATAATATAGGTTTAGAAAGACTAATTTCAGATATGAAAAAATTAAATGTTTGGCTTTATGTAGTTGATCCAATTCATCAGAGAGTATTAGGAATAACTAAAGGAAAGAAATCAAAAGACCATGATGTAGAAATTAGAGATAACTATATCAAGAAGCTTCCCCGAGAACCAATAAGAGCTCAATCTAGAATAACAAAACTTTCAGATTATGATTTTAGTGAGTCTAATTCATATAATCCAAAAAAATTTGTTATGTATGAAATACTACCAAAAGAAGAAGCATTAGAACGAGAAAAATCATTAATTAGAAAGCCAAGATATAGAGAAAATTTTAGAACAATATTAATTATTGACAAAGCTTCTGGTCTCCCGTTAGTAAACTATGCTCGCGAAGATTTAAACGTGGATCAAGAGCTTGTTTCTGGTTTTTTGAGTGCAATGGATTCATTTGTATCTGAAATCAGTGGAGCAGAAGGAATGGAGGAAATTAAATATAAGGGCTTTTATATACATGCGGTGTATGGACAATGGATAAAGTTAGCTTTATTTCTTTCAGAACCTGCTAAAAAGGGATTAAAAGAGAGATTAGCCTATTTGTTACAAGATTTTGAAGAAAGGTATAGTGAGGAAATAAAGAGATTCCATGAAACAAGTAATACGACTTATTTTGATCCTGAAAAAATAATTCCAGATATTAAAGACATACTCGATATATAATTTAAAGATCTTGTTATTCTTTTGATTCAGTTTTTTTACCTAATTTATTTTATATTTTTAAAATTATAAGCCATATCTATTTATTTTCAAGTGCTTTCAAATTTAATAATAATAAACTGACTGAGATAGGTAATAATCTTGCCGAAAAAAGAAAAAAAAGTAGGATTAATAAATGGAAAATTTTACCCTTGCCCGAAACGACATTATTGTGTATCATCTCAGAGTGAAAAAGATAATATTTTAAATTATATTGAACCAATTAAATACAATTCATCAATCGAAGAAGCAAAAGGTAAGATTAAAGAAATTATAACCTCATTAAAACGAACTAAACTACTAAATGAAGAAGAAAATTACATACTCTATCTTTTTACTACTCCATTATTTCGATTTAAAGATGATGTTGAATTTTTATTTGATGATGATCAGAAAATTATTCATATGAGATCGCAATCACGTTTGGGTGGCTATGATTGGAATACAAATAGAAAAAGATTAGATAAGATTAAGAAGCTATTTTTAATTGAATAGTAAAAAAGGATTTTCTGTACTTAGAAAAATTAATAATTTAGCAGTTTTTTTCTGATTTTTTTATATTTTTTCTCTAAAAAGAGGAGAAGACTTATGGTTGATAATGAAGATATTAAAATGCCCTAATTAGCGATAAATAAATACGGGGTGTTATAATTATGAAAAAAAATGAAAAAAAACTAATTTTTGTATATAATGCAGACTCTGGGGTAATTAATTTAGTTAAAGATTTTTGGAAAAAGATTCTCAGACCTAGTTCATATGAATGTAATTTATGTTTTCAGACTTTTGGTGCTTTTTCAATGAAGAAAGACTGGAAAACATTTATTAATAATCTTAATATAGATACAGAATTTTTGCATCGGGATGAGTTTGAAAAGAAATACCATATAAAAAATGCAAAGTATCCTTCAGCTTATATTTTAGATAATAAACATTTAAAGCTACTAATTGCTGAAGATGAAATGAATTCAGTTAAGTCATTAGATGAGATTGAAGTTTTAGTTTTAGAAAAACTAAATAAAATTTCGCAAGTTATGAATGCAGTAATTTAATTTTTATTCTAATTTGATATTATTTTTCTTTATTTTGTGTGAGCTTAAGATTTATGATTTATAACCTATAAATTAAAAAAATTTAGAATTAAACTATTTTGTATAATAATAAATAAAAAATTAATTAGAGTTGGTTTAAATGAGTGAAGAGGAAGGAAAAAAATTAATTTTCGTTTATAACGCGGATTCTGGAGGCTTTTTTGCAGGACTTAAAGATACACTCCATAAATCATTCCGTAAAAGCACATATCAATGTAATTTATGTGCTGTAACATTTGGTGCTTTTGGAATGAAGAAAGATTGGAAAGAATTTGTTAACGATCTTGATGTTCCCGTAGAATTTAAGAAAAAAGATAAATTTAAATTTGAGTTCTTACATAAGGATGAATTTAAAGAAAAATATGATGTTGATGATGCAAGATTTCCTTCAGCATATCTTTTGGATAAATCTGGATTTGAATTATTTATAAATCAAGATGAAATGAATGCTGTAAAATCAATTGAGGAGTTAAAAGATTTAGTAAATCAAAAAATTGAAAAATTTGGTATATGAATTTCAAACTTTGATAAAATTTTTGCTCTTCTTTATTTTTGTTTCCAATTTGGTTTTAAGTACTCTATAGTTTGATTAATATCATGAGTTGGAGGTTTACATGTTTTATTAATACAAACATAAGCAGTTGCCATATCATCGAGATTATAAAAAAATTCAACAAAATTTGAAAATTCATCAATATCAGGTGTTTCTTTCTCAGTATTTCTTAATATGAATACTTTATTTGGTAAATATTCATTCTTTATTCCGTCTATTAATTCTTTTGTGTCATCATCATCAGTATTACCAGCGACTACTAAAGAATAACTTGGTCCTAATATAAAATCAATCGCAACAAGAAATTGAGTATAAGCCAATGGATTTGCCTTTATTTTTTCAGAAAACACTCTAATTAAAATATCAGCTTTTTGTTCTAACTCATAATCTCCTGTGATATAACTTAATCGTAATAAATTAAGAATAGCAATAGAATTTCCAGAAGGAATCGCTCCATCATATATTTCCTTTTGTTTAGTTAACAATTTTTCACTATCTTTTGCTGTGAAGTAAAAGCCGCCTATATTTGTATCCCAAAAATCTTCCATTTGTATCTTATGTAATTCAAGTGCAGTTTTTAAATAAAAAATATCAAAAGTAGCTTCATATAATTCTATTAATCCCCAAATGAAGAAAACATAATCAGTTAAAAAGCCATTAATTTCTGAAACTCCATCCTTATATCGATGTAGTAATCTATCATTAGAGTCTCGAAGTTTCGAAAGGATAAAATTAACTGAATTCTTCGCTACTTTTAAATAATCATCTTCTTTAAAGGCAACAGCACCCTTTGCGAGAGCAGCAATAAATAACCCATTCCAATCAGTTAATATTTTATCATCTTTATGTGGATGAACTCTTTTTTCTCTTTCAGAAAATAATGCTAATCGAATTTGCTCAATAGTTTCGATATTTTTTTTATCTGGAATATTCTTTAAGTGCAAAATATTTTCTCCTGTTTTCTTTTGTGTAGATTCATCAAGATAATTACCTGAATCTTCAATATTAAAAGTTTTTATTGTTAAATCTAACTCCTTTTTCTCGAGGAGTGTTTCTAACTCTTTTTTCGACCATATATAAAATTTACCCTCTTCTCCTTCGCTATCTGCATCTTCTGCTGAATAAAATCCCCCTTCTGGAGAAATCATGTCTCTTAAAACATATTTAAATATTTCTTGAGCTGCCTTTCCAAATAATTCGTTTTTTGTGGCTTGATAAGCTTCAATATAAGCTATTGCAATTAAGGCTTGATCATAGAGCATCTTTTCAAAATGAGGAACAAGCCAGTTCGAATCAGTTGAATACCTATGGAATCCGAGTCCAATATGATCAAATATTCCTCCTTTTCTCATTTCTAACAGCGTTTTTTCCACCATTTCCAAAGCCTTATTATCTCCAGTCCGTTTCCAATATCTTAATAGAAAAATAAGATTATGTGGTGTAGGAAATTTCGGACGATTTCCAAAACCTCCGTTTACAGAATCAAATTGTATTGATAATTGACGAAAAGCTTTTTTAATTGTGCTTTCTGTAAATTTCTCTCCTGGTGATTCTTGATCTATATTTTGTAATCTGAAAGTAATTTGATCCGCAGAATTGGTTAACTCAGTTCTTTGGTTATTCCAGAGTTCCTTAATTCGTTTAATTAAGTCAATTAATCCAATTCTCCCAAATCGAGTTTGTTTTGGGAAATATGTGCCCACAAAAAAAGGTTTTTTATCTGGTGTCATTATAATCGTAAGTGGCCAACCTCCCGAACCTGTCATCATCTGACACACAGTCATATAGATTTTATCAATATCTGGACGTTCTTCTCTATCCACTTTAATTGAAACAAATACTTGATTCATCAATTCGGCAACATTTTCATCTTCGAAAGATTCATGCGCCATTACATGACACCAATGACAGGTTGAATAGCCAATTGAAAGAAAAATTGGTTTTTTCTCTTGTTTAGCCTTATTAAAAGCTTCTTCTCCCCATGGATACCAATCTACTGGATTTTTAGAGTGTTGCAATAGATATGGACTCTTTTCAGATTTTAATTTATTGAATTCTGCTTCTCTTGTTATCATATGGTAATTATCATTTTCATAGAATATCAAAACGTTGGTTATAAGCTATTAATATTATTATAATTGAACTTAAGTATGAAAATCATAATCTACGACTTTATTATAAATTAGAAATTAACTAAATATCTAACAAGATTAATATTTTGGTAAGAAGTGAAGATCTCAATTATAAAACCAATGATTAAATAAATTTTTAATCTTATTAATTATTATTTTTAACTAATATCTAATAATAATAACTTATTTTTGTGATGAGGGAGTTTATAAAATTATGACTGAAAGAACTCAGAAATTAATGATGAACACTCCAATAAAATCTCTACAAGTCGCTAATATTGAAATTGCTGATGATGCTAGGGCAAATCGACCTGGTATGAAGTGGACATTAGATTTAGAGAGAGCAAGACTTTTAACAGAATCTTATAAGCAATCAGAAGGAAAACCAATGGTTTTAAGAAGAGCATTGGGATTGAGGTATATTTTAGAGAATATGACGTTATATATTAGACCTGAAGAATTAATAATTGGGAATTTTGCATCCACACCAGATTCAGTTGTTCATTATCCTGAATTTGCTTACAAATGGGTAGAAAGAGAAACAGCAGCAGGTCAAATATATTCAGATATGTTGAATGAACAAGAAAGAAAAGAACTTATTGAGATTGATAAATATTGGGAAAATCTATCGATACACCATTTATTTAAGAATATTATTCCTAAAGAATTATATAATGAATTTTATGTTTTTAATTGGGAGTCTGCTACTCCAGATTTTGAAAAACTCTTTAAATTTGGTTTGAAAGGAATAATTCAAGAAGCTGAAGACAGACTTGATAAACTTGAGAAAGAATGGTTAGAAGGAAGTAATAATGGAGAAGACTATGTTCATAAAAAACAATTTTTACAGAGTGTCATCATTACTATTGAGGGTGTCATAAATTGGGCTAGAAGATACGCAAATCTAGCTAGAAAGGAAGCAGAAAAGATTAATAATTCTGCAAGGATAGATGAATTAGAAAAAATAGCAAAAATTTGCGAATGGGTGCCTGAAAATCCACCAAGAACATTACAAGAAGCTTTACAATTTTATTGGCTTATCCATCTCATTATTAATTTCATTGATGTACCAATGGTTGGAGATGGGATAAGGTTTGATGTTTGCTTCAACCCATTTTATGAGAATGATTTAAAAGGTGGTATAATTTCTAGAGAACAAGCTCAAGAACTTGTTGAATGCATATTTGTAAAATCTCAAGAAACTGGTTTCTTACATCCGCCTATTTGGTCCGGTGCTGGGGGTGGGGCAATAGGATTTCAGACTATTACAATAGGGGGAATAAATTCTGATAGTGAAGATGTCACCAACGAGATGACCTATATAGTATTAGACGCTATGAATGCTGTGAGAACCGTTACCCCTCCATTAGCATTAAGATGGAATAACAAAATACCTAAAAAGCTAATAGAAAAAGCTATTGATGTTATAAGCACAGGAATGCCTCAACCTGCTTTTTTCAACGATAATGTTATAATTACACGTTTAGTTAGTTTTGGTGTACCCTTAGAAGATGCTCAAAATTATTCTATAAACAACTGTATGGTTCCTACAATCCCCGGCAAAAACTTTAATCATCGTTCTGCATGGGCTACTGCTATTCCAGTTCCGCAAGAATTAACAAAAACTCTGAAAAATATTGGAGAGACAGCTATTTCTGTCGAAGAACTTATTAACGATTTTACTGAAAATTATAAATTCAGAATCAAAAAACTTGTTTTTCTATCTAATATAGCTGATAGCTTTTATAGAGAATATGTACCACGCCCATTTCTGTCAGCATTACATGACGATGCGATTGAGAGAGCACAAGATGTTCGAGAATGGAATTATGACCTTGATTATAGAGATGTAGTTATTCTTGGGTTAAATAATGTAGCAGATTCATTTGCAGCAATCAAGAAGTTAGTGTTTGAAGAAAAAAAAGTCACAATGTCAGAATTGATGGATGCTTTGCGGAAAAATTGGAGAGGAAAATACAAGGAACTTAGAAAGCAGTTTATTGATGCTCCAAAATTTGGTAATGATGATGATTATGTTGATTCGATTTCTAGAAGATTGGGAAAAATGATAATGGAGGAAACAATGAAATGCAAAACTAACTTAGGAACTTCCTGTATACCTGATGGTACTGTAGCATCTGCATTTTGGTTCTTAGGAAAAGGATGTGAGGCAACACCAGACGGAAGAAAAGCTAGAGAAACGCTCCATGATGGAAGTATATCCCCGGTAGGAGGAAGAGATAAAAAAGGACCAACAGCTGTGTTAAAATCTGTATCAAAAGTGGATCCTTTAATTAGCTGGAATCATCTTTTAAATCAAAGTTTTATGCCGCAATATTTGAAGGGACATAATGCTGAAGCATTTACTCAATATTTAAAAACATGGGCAGATTTGGGAATCCATCATATTCAATTTAATGCCGTCGGGAAAGAAGTATTAGAAGATGCTCAACAGAATCCAGAAAAGTATTTCAATTTAATGGTTAGAGTAGCAGGATATTCCGCTTACTTTGTTGATCTTAGTAAAGATTTACAAGATTCAATAATTGCACGTACACCTCAGTGTTTCTAGAAATCATTAGGAGAGTTATAATCCTTGACACAAAAGGAAGGAATTATATTCAATATTCAAAGATATAGTATTCATGATGGCCCAGGGATAAGAACGACAGTATTTCTTAAAGGGTGTCCGTTAAGATGTAAATGGTGTTCTAATCCTGAGTCAATTAATCCCTTTCCTGAACTTTTTTTGAGAAAAGATCGATGTGATCATTGTGAGCAGTGTATTGAAACTTGTGTTCCAAATGCTATTTTTTTTGAGGATGACCTAATTCAGATAAATAGAAGTCAATGCAATTTATGTATGAAATGCATAGAAGTATGCCCGTCAGATGTTATTCAAAGAACTGGTAAAATAGTATCTGTTCAAGAAATCATTACTGAAGTGCTGAAGGATGAGTTATTTTATAATAATTCAGGAGGAGGAGTCACTATTTCTGGAGGAGAACCACTTTATCAATTCGAGTTTACTCTCAACTTGTTAAAAGAATTTAAAAAAAAAGTTTTACATACAACATTAGATACTACAGGATATGCAAAAGGAGAAGATTTTGAACAAATATTGCCTTACACCGATTTAATACTCTTTGATATAAAACACTTGGACTCAGAAATACACAAAAAAGAGACCGGGATACCAAATGAAATGATCCTAGATAATTTGGAAAGAAGTTTGAAAAATAATAAAAGGATTTGGATAAGAGTCCCAGTTATTCCCAACTTTAACGATTCTATCCAATATATGGAAAAATTGGCAAAATTTTTATCCCACAAAGCAATCGAAAAAATCTCTCTATTGAATTATCATGAATGGGGAAAACATAAATACAAATATTTGGATAGAATCTACCCCTTGGAAAATGCTGAATTTATTAGTGAAAAGATAATATTAGAATTCAAAAATATACTCGAGACTTATGGTTTGAGAGTTACTATCGATTATTAATTAAAATTTTTTTTTTCTATAAAACCTTAATAAAAATAGAGTAAAAAAAATTATTTAGATAAATCTTTTAAAACACTTTCTACATCTTCAGGATGTCCTTTCACTGAAACTTTAGGCCAGATATGTGCTATATTTCCTTCTGGATCAATAAGAAATGTACTTCGAATGACACCCATATACTCTTTTCCCCTAAATTTTTTCTTTCCCCATTTTCCATATTCTTTGATTACTTTTTTATCGACATCACTTAATAGTATAACTTTTAAATTCTTTTTTTCGATAAATTTCGCATGAGATTCTGGAGAATCTGGACTAATTCCAATAACCACAGTATCTAATTTTTGTAATGCAGGTAAAATTCCTGTAAATCCAATAGCTTCAGTAGTACACGCTGGTGAGTTGTCTTTCGGGTAGAAATAAAGAATTACGTATTTCCCTTTAAAATCATTCAAGTTTACATCTTTATTATCTTTATTAGGAAGAGAAAATTCAGGGGCTTTACTGCCAATTTTTAATTCTAAAAGTTGTTCTGACATTTTATTATTCAATTTGTTTAATTTTGTTAAAATGGTTTGCTAATATTACATATTTCATAAGTTTACTTGAGATTATGAATATTAATATTATGATCTATTAATTTAAAGAAAAAAGAACTTAAAAAAAGAATATTTAAACTGGATTCTGTTAATAAAATATAAAAAAAATAGATATCGAAAGTTTTTGCTTATTGAAATGCTTGCTTCTCAAATTTTTTTACCACAAACATGACAATATTCCATGCCAATCAAAAGAAGTGTGTTACATCTGGGGCAATGGAACAGCTCATCTTCTTTAGAATCTTCAAATTCTTCAAATTCCTCATATGCTTTTCTATATTCAGGATCTTTTATTACTATTGTTCCATCAATTTTTATTTCAATATAATTGGTAATTCTATCAAATTTTTTCATACTGAATATTATATGACTTACTAGAAGTATTAAGACAATCGAACCAGAAATTATAGAAACAACCATAGCAAATACGATAAGAATTGGTTCTACATCAGGATTATACATATCCCAAACAAACAAAAAGAATATCGAAATTATGAATATACAAAAGAAAGTGTTTTTTAATTTGAGATATTTCTTTATTCTTTCATACTTCATTAATTCTTCTTTACAATCATCACATATAGGAATTTTGAGGTAAACTGTTTTGAATCTTCGTGCCATAATGGAGCTAGCATAAATGAATTCTTCAAGTTGAAGACCTTCTTTTTTACATTTTATGCATTTATTTGGAAACGTTATCATAAAGGTTCTTTTAGTTCACTCCAATTTCTAAATTTTATTTATTTATTATCATAATTAAGGATCATTTCTAAAAGGGTGTCGAGCATTTTCAGCATTTTCAATACCATCATCTACCGTTGGTAAACCTTCCATAGCTTTACGAATGGCATTGCGAGTGGCTTTATAATTGTTAATGAATATTCTTTTTCTAGCACTAGCGCTAGGATGAACAAATACATTAACAATTAGAACTATTTCATCAGCTAATTCTTTTGGTAGAATGCCATCTTCAACACATTGCATAATCGCTTTCGCTATAGCTGCTTGAGCAGGACCGTATGTCAAACTAGCATGGCGAAGTGAAGTTGGTCGCACTGTTGGGATCATAATAGTAGGAGGTTTTACTTGCATATTTGGCTCAAGGATAACTTGAAGCCCTTCTCTTCCTTCCTCAGGATTCGCTAATGCTTGAGCATAAGCATTACCTACGGGTCCATTTTTATCTCCAATAAGTAGATCTATATGAGCAAGCTCAGGACGAGAGCCAACTAAAGATTCACCCACTTTCAATTTTAAGTCCGTAATTTTTTGAGGAGTTATTCCAACCGCATAAAAACGACTTGTTATCAACTTATCTCCAAATTCAAATTGAATTTCTGATTTCTGTATTAAACCTAGTTTTTCAAGTTCAACTCTTAATTCATCCTTTATTTCATAGGAAAGAGTATCACCTACTATTATTGGCTGACGAGTTTTACCTACAGGCACTTTCATCAAATTTAAGCATGTTTTGGCACCTAAAGCGCCAGAGTTTATTAACAATCGTGCAAGTTTTTGTATCTTTTTTTGTAGTGTTTGAGCTTCTTGTAATCGATTATTTCTGACATGATCATATATTTCAAGCCAAATTTTTGGCATAACATTTGCTGAACCTAAAATACAGCCTGCTGCGCCTCCTGCTAAAGCACCTAGAACATTTTCATCCCAACCGATAAGAACCGAAATTTTATCACTAACCTTTTCTAATAAAGCTGAGAAATATCTATAATCTCCACTAGAATCTTTAATCCCCACAATATTTTCGATATCCACTAAATCTTCTACAACTGTCCAAGGTAATTCTACTCCAGTACAAACCGGGATATTGTATAGAATTATTGGAATATCTGTTTTTTCTGCTATTGTAAAATAATGATCATATAATCCTTTTGCTTTTGGTTTTAAAAAATATGGTGTAACAATTAAAACCGCATCAGCGCCTATATCAGTTGCAGCTTTAGTAGAGTCTACTACTAATTTAGTTCCTGTTTCACCGGTTCCTGCAATAACTGGAACTCTACCATTTGTTTCATCTACAACAATTTCAATAACTTTTAATCGCTCTTCAATCGTCATATTCACAAATTCTCCAGTTGTTCCGACAGGAACGAGTCCATTTACACCTTGATCAATCAGATGATTTACCAAATTTCTTAAATTTTCTTCATTTATTGATTCATCCTTATTAAAAGGAGTAACCATAGCAGGCATAACTCCGGTAGGTCGAAAATCAAATTTACTCATTTTTTTGCACCTATTCTTATCAATCTCTATTTATGTAAATTTTGAGCTGCAATAATGTCGATACCATTTTCCGTGAGTATCCTAGCAGTTGTGTTAATAGCGAGGTATCTATCTAGATGATTTCTTCGCATATACTCCCAATGTCCTGAATCAATGATTTCTTGTTTATCTCTAAAATAATCTAATATATCTGAGGGATGTTCACGGTTTCCATCCGTCTCTACATCTCCACCTTCATGTTTGGCACTAATATTTTTCACCTTTTTAGCAACCACTACTAATTCATCCCTCTTATCATAAGGCTGCCTTACAATGCTTTTTTGTGTCTCAATTACGTGATGTTCCAATCTTACAACATCTTCAAAACCAAATTCTTTTCTAATATAAGCTGAAAGTTCAAGTGTTTCGTTGTTGATTGAATTAGCAAGATTAAAACCAATTAAAGGACTTGTTCCATCTTCACGAGCGAATAATTTTGCTGTTAATAAAGTCCAAAGACATGCATATGGATTATCATTACCCATATATACTGAAATTTTAAATTCATTATCGATTCCTAACTTATGGATAAAATATCCAAGCAATACCGTTCCGGGATTAATATTTAACACTTGAGATATTCCATATTTTGTATAATAATAAAGAAATTCATCAATCCATTTTAATGCGAAATCATTAGGTTGCCCTACTCCTCCAAAATATCCTGTAATTGTTTCAGGACCACCTAAATGCACATTAACTGGCATTCCGTCTGGACCTGGAGCAGTACCCTTTGTATCGAGAGTCTCAACATATGTTGCTCCTATAACTTGCATCGCTGCCGCCATTCCTAATAAATCTCCGTCTTCTTCTTGTTCTTTCATTTTTCTTACGCGAATAATTCTGCTAGGCATTAGGTTTCTATCAGCAATAGCAGCTTTAGCTATATCAATCAAGAATGGAAAATATTGACAAGCAGATAATTCTAAAGTTACTGCATAATCTTTGTTAAAATCTAATTCTGATGCTTTATCACCGAGTATTTTTTTTCTATAATCTGATATACTGATAAAAGCATTATTATTTTTTTGTTCAATCAACCATTCAATATCCTTTGCATAGTCTGGTTTCTTTTTTTGAAGATTTTCCAAAATTTTATCAAACTTCCTTGCTTCCTTTGCTTTTTTATTAATCTCATCTACTCCACCATATTTATCAATCACTTCTAAGAGATCATTGATTAGAACATTATTATTATCAGCAAGAAAATTATTTACTGCATCTAAGGCTTTTTTTGATATTTCAAGTTTTTTTCTTAAATCTTTCATTTTTCTAAAATCCTTTTTAAAAGTATTTAGTTTTGTACTATTTTCTGATTGATATAAATTTTTCTTGATTTGTTTCAGAATATCATGAAATTAGGAAATCCAAAGATTTAAACTTAAATCTAATATTTCTGATATTATCTAAAATTTCGAATAAGAATAAAAATGTATAAATATAGTGTGTCAATCCTAGGAACTGGATTTATAGGACTTTGCTCAGCAGCTTGTTTTGCCAATAAAGATATAAAAGTATTAGCATCTACCCATAATGAAAAGAAAGCTGCTATAATTAACGAGGGAAAAGCTCCCTTTTTTGAAGCAGGTTTACAGGAAATGATGGATGATATTAAAAATAATAATCCAGAGCTTCTTCAATGCCTTACAAACCCTGTTAAAGCTATATCAGAAACAAATATCTCCATGATAACACAAGGAACCCCTATGAGGGAAGATAAGAGTATAGATTTAAGTTTTATTGAAAGCACGGCAAAAGAAATTGGAGAGGCTTTAAAGAAAGATGATAAATATCATTTAATCGTTGTAAGATCAACTGTTGTACCTGGAACGACAAGAAATTTAGTCAGTAAGATAATATCTGAAGTTTCAGGTAAAGAACCGGGAAAAGATTATGGTTTATGTATGCAACCTGAGTTTTTAGCCGAAGGACGTTCAATAGAAGATACTTTACATCCTGATAGAATTGTAATAGGAGAATTTGATGAAAAAAGCGGTGGGATGCTTCAAGAGTTTTACGAATATTTTTATGGTGATCATTTAGAAGACTGTCCTATATTACGCATGAACTTAGAAAGTGCTGAACTCGTTAAATACGGAAACAATTGCCTTTTATCTACTAAAATAAGTTATGCTAATGAGTTTGCGAATTTTGCTGAATTGGTGCCAAATGTTGATATTGTGCAAGTAATGAAAGGAGTTGGTTTGGATTAT
>JAEOTW010000397.1 GCA_016839655.1 Promethearchaeota archaeon
CCGCACCTACTATACAATAATAACCAAACCATATGAATAGTTCAACTGGTATTTGCTTGTAAAGTATTAAGCAAAAAATTGAAGTTTCAAGAAAAGCAGGCCCAATCCAAAACAAAACACTTGAATATGCTGCTAAAGACTTCCCTATAAAGAAATTAGTTCTACCAGTTTTAGTAAAATTTGTTAAAGCTGTCCTTTTATCAAATTCATCTGCTAAAATCCCTCCTGCGAAAAAAAGTGATAACAACATTATAAAAGATCCTAATTGTCCAACAGTATTACTAGCAAATAATTTTGCTTCAGGAGGAGGTATAAATATTAAAAATAAAGAAATTAAACTAACAATAACTACTGATAAAATCGTCATTAGAATATATCTTTTTTTTTGGAGAATTAATTCAAATTTTAAAATTTCAAGTATTTTACTTAACATTACTTTCTTTTGAATCTCTAAATTTATTGTCATACAGTTTTACGCCTCTTTTTTTTTAATCATTTTGAGAAACTCTAAAACTTTCATCATTCTTATTAATTAAATCCAAATAAAGATCTTCAAGACGAGAAGTTCGAACTTTACTAAAACCAATAATTGGTAATTTCATATCAAATGTTAAAATATCGTGGATTTCTTTTCTTGAAGAAGGTTTTCCATCGTAAAAAATATTAAATCCTGGCATTGTTTCATCATAAAATACAAAATCTTGACCTGTATTAACATTATTATAGAGTTTTAACTTTTGATTTAAATCAATTTTGATTTTTTCTACATGTGTAGTGGATAAAGGTTCAAGCAGTTCACATTGAATTTCCTTTTTCGTCATCTTTTGTTCAAGATTAGCGAGAGTATTAACAGCGATTAATTGTCCATGGTTAATAATTGCTATTCTATCGCATATTTCAGATATTTCATATAACATATGAGAAGAAAGAAATAGGGTTTTACCCATCTTGTTGATTTTTTTCATTATATCTCTAACATGAACTCTTGCGGCAGGATCTAATCCAGTTTGAGGTTCATCTAAAATTAATATATCTGGATCATGAACAAGTGTTTGAGCTAAGCCTAAACGTTGAGTCATTCCCTTTGAAAACTCTTTTATAATTTTATTTTTCCATTGTAATAAATCTACAATTTCAAGAACCCAATCAATTTGATTTTGTATTTTTTCTTTTGGAACACCTAATAACTTGCAAAAATAACTCAGAATTTGGTTTGGTGTTACTTTACCATAGAACGCTGGAAGGTCAATTAAAAATCCGAATCTTTGATAGACTTCATTAGGAAAATCTCTCGTATTAATTAAATTTCCATTACCGTCAGAAATTTCAATAATTCCTGAAGTTGGTTTAATCAGACCTCCTATCATTTTCATTGTTGTTGTTTTTCCTGCCCCATTTGGACCCACAAATCCTAAAATTTCACCTCTCACTATTTCAAGGTTCAAGTTTTGTACAGCAATTAAGTCATGATATTGCTTAGTTAAATTTTGGAACTTTATTACTACTTGATCATTCATAAAGAAACCTCTCTTTATGTTCTGAAAAATTATTTAAATTTTAACTAAGACATTAAATATTATGGTAATATTTATAAGAAATATAGTCCAATTTTTTATCAAAAATAAGAATTCATATTATTCCCAGAGATTTCATTGCTATAGATTTAGAATATTTTTAATATTCACTTCTATTATTAAGAAATTAATATTAATTGATTTATTGAAAATAAAATACAATTAATATATCAATCTTATAATTTTTATTCTTCTAAATTCTAAAAATTTATGAATTCTAATATTCACTTAATTAACTGATCAGAATGGTGATAAATTGCTAAATTTTGATGTTGAACAAAAAGTAATCCAATTAGGAAATATTAAAATGGGTGGTCAGCCAGGAGAAAATCCAATTGTTATGATAGGAACTGTATTTTATGCAAAACATGCTGCATTATTAGATGAAAAAACAGGAAAAATCGATAAAAATCTTATCGAACAAGAACTGAATGATTTTACAGAAATCATTGAAGAAACACAATTACAAGGAGTAATTGATGTTGTAGGTTCCTATCCAGATGCATTAATAAAAGAATGTGAATTTATTGCGAATAATGTAGAATATCCCTTTTTAGTTGATGGATTAAATGATTCATCAAGAATTCCCGCTATGGAAGGATTACGTGAAATTGGATTACTAGACAGAGCTATATTAAATAGTATTGATGAAAATACTACTGATGAAAATTTAGAAAAATTAAAAGAAATTGGAGTAAAAAATGCTGTATTATTAACCTTTGGAAACAGGTATATATTTCCACAACAGAAATTGAAATTCTTAAAAGAGACATTAATTCCAAAAG
>JAEOTW010000203.1 GCA_016839655.1 Promethearchaeota archaeon
TCCATGAGATTGTCTATACGATCAGCCATTTTAATTATTTTAGCCCTTTTCGAAGCAGTGATAAAAGATCTTAACCAATCTGTTTTGCTCATATTATTAGGTTTTGATAATTCCTTTACAATCAAAGCTACATCATCACCAAATTTTGCTCTTAATTCTTCAAAGGTTAAATCTGTATCCTCCAGGAGATCATGAAACAGTGCTGCTAAAAATAAATTCTTATCTTTAAATTCAGAAAAACCAGCAGCTCGTAAAATCATCGCGACACGAATTGGATGAATAACGTAAGGTATATTTGTGGATATTCGCTTTAAAGTACCATACTTTTGGAAAGCAAAACTTAAACCATCCCATAGATTTTCGAATTCTTTCATTTTCAATCAAGTGAATGAATATTTAGTGGAAATTTCATTGAACTGAATTGGAAATATAAGTGAAAAATACCTTACTACTTAATATTCGCCACAAAAAAAGAGTATATACAAATTAAAATTTAATAACTAATCTATTAAACCTTAACTTGCTTAATTTTCTGACTCCATGTGCTCCAGAAGAATAATCACAAGTAATTAAACCAGCTTCTTCAAGTTTCTTAATTTGAGCAGATATATTTGCTTCAGTCATACTTAAACATGATGCAATATCTGATACATCCATTGGATCTTCTTGAATATATTGTAATATCTTCCTCCTTGTTCGTGAGGATAATGCTTTTACAATCTTTTCAATTTGATCATCTGACTCTATTGACAGTGATTCTGATTTATTTTGTAAATTTACTTCCAAAATGCCCGTTTGAGAAATTTCCATACCTTTTTATTCAACCCTTAATATGTTTTTTGCTTTTGAGTACAAGGAATTAATGTTTTTCTGAGAATATAAATTCTCAGAATTTAGAATTTCAACTTTTGCTGTAATCTTCGATTACAAAGAATATGAATGATTACTAAAATTACATTTGATATAGAAAAAAGTGCAAATTTGGTTTTTGACTTAAAAATTAATTGTATTAATTAACTATTCGTCTAATGAAACTATCTACTTAGAGAAGATTAATTTGAAAAAAACCTAATTAAAAATTAAAATCTCTAATTGTAAATTTATCTTTTGGAATAAAGGGTTATTAAATTTGATAGAAATCATATTTATTATAGTTTAATGAGAAATGTCGAATTCCATCTAATTTTTTATGAAATTTTAGCAATTTCCTTAATAAAAAGTGCAATTTATCTGTAGCATGCTTATTAGCTTGCCCTTATGAAGATTCGTTTTGTAATAAAAATTGCACTGACAAGATTACTTGTAAAAGATTCTAAAAAGATTTAATAAACTTTATCAATAAATTTGCAGATTTTATTATGGAATTTTATTTAAAATCATCATTTAATCATTATTTCGAGATCTTTAAGTTTCTATTTTTCCCGTAAATAGATCTAATATCATTTTTTATATAGCATTCTTAAAATAAAAATAGCAAATTATTTAAACCATCTCAACCGAGAGTGAGTCACTTTGCAAAATGTTGAAATCACAAGCATTAAAATATTTAAGTTACTTATAATACATTAGATGTTAACCTATTACAAATATTACACGCAATTGTATATGAGGTTGTATTAAATGAGTCCAAATTCAACACAAAATTCTCCTTCAACGTTAAATTCCCAATCAGAAAAGGAGAATAAATCAAAAAAATCCTCAGTAGTCATTACTGTTAGAATTGATGAAGAATTAAATTCTAATTTAGAGAGGATTAAGAGAGAAATTGGCATCTCTAAGGCGAACTTAATTAGATATTATTTAGAATTTTCTCAATGTTTAATAAAGCAGAAGAATTCTGTTAAATCTTTGGATGACCAAGATTTTATAATAGTCATAAGAAGTTTCTTTCGAGATATCATTGAGAAGGTCGAAGAAGCAGAACAAATCTTGTTAGGAGATAAATTAGCACGCTTCATAAACTCCATATCACTCGTTAAGAATAAAGTAGATGATTTGAACTATAAATTAGATTTATGCAATAATTTGGGGTTTTTTCGTAAATATGTCGATGATCAAAACTATGTGTTAATTTCAAAAAAATTCGGTCCAAAAAAATTTGTAGAAGCTTTTACCTGGCAACTTTTCAACAAAAAAGAATTTAACTCACGATATACCGAAGAAGAATTGAAAGGTAGTAAAAATCTTACTCAACAATATAATAAAGAAATTCATCCTATTGATCGTATCTCCTCATATTATTCATTTGAATTTGCAAAAACGTCTGAGGAATAATTTATTTAACTTTTGTCTACAATTTCTTTTAAGCCTAAAACAGGAACAAGTATTTTATTCGGACGATGACCGATTTCATAACTTAATTCATAAAGAGCTCTTTCAATATAGAAATACGTAATCAAAACATAATCTAAGTTTAAATTCTTTAGTATTTTCCCCATCAATTTTGTTTCCCATACATTTAAAACATAAAGTACAGTATCTAGAGTTTTATTTAAAGGTCTAGCAGCTCTTCTAAAGTATAAATTGTAAAGAATCTCTTCAGGTACTTTATATCTTTCTTTTCGAATGAATTTTTTTTCGATAAAAAGGAGTAATGTGTTAAATTTAATATAACTTAAAGCTCTGAGGAACGACGCCAAATCCTTTTCGACAGGAAATTTCGCTTTCCTTTCTTCAATTGTTAATTGTGGATCACCTTCGAAATCTATAAAATAGAACTTATATTGATTATCAACCTTATTATATAAGATTTGTTCCATATGCAAATCTTGATGTACTGGTTGAATATTAATTTTAGGAACTTTGAATTCATCACGAAATCTTTCAATAATATCTTTGATATCTATTAAAATTGAACTTATTTTTGGTAAATTAAAAAAGGCACTTTCAGATTGTTGAGTCATATGAGATAATAATTCAGAAATTATACCATTTAATCTCTGAGTATAATTTCTTAAATAGGTGGTGCTATCTACAGATTCCAAAGAATATTCTTCTTGGTTTGACAATATTAGTGAGTTATGTAAGGTTTTGACGAGATCACCAATTTCAGAAGATAATTTTATTGTTTCAGCACAATTTTCTTTAATTAGATTAGAAATATTTTGTTTTTCGTTATAATGCGAATAATCTTTCTTTATATCTTTAAAGATGTTAATGATCATCTTGTTTAATTCATTCCAATAAATTTCACCTAAATTACCTAGATTCGGAACACTTTCAATTATACCAATTGTCTCTTTATCAAGTAATTTTATTGTTCCATATATTTTAGGGGCATTTGGGAAATTATTTTTTACTAATACGAATAATGTAGAAGGTTCTAAACTTACTGAATAATCCTTATAAGATTTAAGGACATAAGAAACAGAAGGTTGTTCAGGTTTCCTCTTATTAGATATATTTAACGAGAAAAGTATGTTGGTTGTATTTCCCTTCCCTAACTGTTCTATAGAAAGTTGATATCTGTCAGGATACAATCCCGCTTCTATTAGGGTTTGTACTTTTTTCATATTGACCTCATCTTCAAACTGGTTGGTATAAAGTGTTAGTTCCATATCCATTGATGGAAATTTTTCAGATACAGTGGTATCAAATAACATTTTCCTCCAGAAAAATAAGCAGAATTCAGCTTCTACTAAATTTAAAGTAACAATTTTTTGTTCATTTTCAACGGTAACTGCTATTTTTTTACTAAAGGTATTTTCAGTAAGAATGAGAATTATTTCTCTAGTATTTTCTAAAGGTTCTAAAATGTCCTCTATTTTTTCATAATAAACTAACGGCAGAAAATACTTCTTAGAGTAATTAGGAGTCTTAACTTCGATTATATTTAATAAAATTCTATCAGCAATTAATTCAAAATAACTGATTTCAATATCAAATGCTAAATTTGAGAGTACTGATTTATCTCCAAACCACCTTTTTGAAAGGAGCCATCCTTTAAATTCATTTGAATTACAGACATTTTGAATTAAATTTTTATCATCAAAGATATTCATCATAGGAACCATTTTATTTAACCTTCAATTATATAATTAGTTATATTATATAAGTAAAAACCTTTTACATATATTTAACTACTATTAAAAAGTGAGTTTACGGATATGAGTGAAAAGTCTATTCATTTACCTATTGTTATGCACTTTCATCAACCAATCGATAACTTCCCGTGGGTTTTTGAAGATGTCTATGAAAAATCATATGAGCCTTTAATTAACAATATATTCCAGTTTGAAGATGTTAAATTTACCTTACATTTTTCAGGTAATTTATTGGAATGGCTTCTGGAGAATAAACCTGAATTTATAGAAAAATTAAAAATAATGGCAAATAGGGGACAAATTGAAATAATAGGGGGTGGTTATTATGAACCGATGTTCGCAATAATACCCTACAGAGATAAGATAGCTCAAA
>JAEOTW010000204.1 GCA_016839655.1 Promethearchaeota archaeon
AACTTTCCTCAATATCTGGAAGTATAGTTCCATCAGCCAATAGATTACAATTTTCTTCTTGAATTACTTTACTAATAATTTCGGAATAAGCTGCTTTAAAGAGCTTTCGTTTATTTTCAGCATCTTCTTCACCATATATCTTTGGAAGAAAATCCTTCCTAATATCAATAACTCTTACATCAGGAAATAATTTCTTAATATATTCTCGTTCTTCAATGTCGTTTATAATTCTCATTAAACCATGATCAATAAATACTGGAATCGTATTAATCTTAGCTTCTTTTAATAAAAGATATGTTGCTGAACTATCTATACCTCCGGATAAAGCACAAAAAACTTTTTTATTCTTCGCGTGTCTATTTAAGAATTCGATAGCTGCTTTAACAAATTTTTTAGGTTTTTTAGGAGCATCTATTAATCTATGATTTAACATAAAATAGGTAATTTTAATCCCTAAATTAAGTTTAATTATTAAGTGGTTATGATTTATGATTTATTTACATAATTTCAATTTAATCTAGTTTTTATAAGGGAAAGAAATAACTTTATGATTTGAGAGATAAAAATTATGGACAAAATTAGAAAAATAAAAGTAACATTAAGAAGTAGACCAACCTTTGAAGGTGCAGGAGTTCGATTAAAAAGAGCTTTTGGTTATGCTGATGAGGCTCTTGATCCTTTTTTGCTTCTTGATGATTTTCATTCGGATAATCCTAGAGATTACATGGCAGGGTTCCCTTGGCATCCTCATCGTGGTATAGAAACCATTACCTATATCTTACATGGAAAGGTGGAACATGGTGATAGTTTAGGTAATGGAGGAGTTATTGAAGCAGGTGATGTTCAATGGATGACTGCAGGTTCTGGTATAATTCACCAAGAAATGCCAAAAGGAGTTAAACATGACACTTTAATGTGGGGATTTCAGCTCTGGGCTAATCTTCCTGCTACGCATAAAATGATGAACCCAAGATACCGAGATATTAAAAGCTCAGAAATTCCAGAAATCTCTCTGAATGATGACAAAGTTAAAATTAAGATAATTTCTGGAGAAATAGATAATTTAAAAGGTCCTGTTCAGGATATAATTACTGATCCTGAATATTTAGATATCACAATAAGTCCACAGTCCGAATATATCCATCCTATGCAGGAAGGTTATAATGTACTTGCATATACAATTGAAGGAGAGGGATTCTTCGATGATGATAAAAAAGAACTTGTAAAAAAAGAGACCTTAGTAATATACAGAGACGGTAATGCAATTAAAATCAGTACTATTGATAGTGAGCTACGATTTCTATTAATATCAGGGAAACCATTAAAAGAACCTGTAGCATGGCGTGGGCCAATTGTAATGAATTCTGATGATGAATTAAGAATTGCTTTTGAAGAATATAAAAACGGTACGTTCATTAAACATAAATAACACTATATTTGTACTATTTTTTTCACATAATCCTCATTTCTATAATTTTAAATGGTTTCATTATTATCAAATATTTAAAATTAAATTTGTGATATGATCATGGAAGAAGAAATCACTTCAGAGATGAGAGACAAGATTCATACTAATGTAGATAAAATATTTGATAAATGGCTTGATAAAGCTTCGAAAGGTGAATCCATAGAAGGTATTGTTAAAACTCTTATGGTGGAAAAAGTAATGAATGTTCTCGGAGCTATGATTAGGAGAACGTTAGTAAAAAAAGTAGCTAAAAAAGCGGTAAAGAAAGCAGTGGATAAATATTGGGAGAAAAATCGAGAACGTATTACAGAAAAAATTAAAAATTTATAAGTTTTTTATTCTTTTTTTAAGAGACTCACTCCACTAGTTTAATTTATAATATTAATTATTCTTGCTAAAATTTGTTAAATATGAATACTAGAAAAGATTTTAAGATTTTCGACGCACATCTTCATACTTATGGAATCTTTCTTAGCCCTTTTGAAGATATAATAAGTTATATGGATCATTATAATGTAGAAAAAGCAATAATCACAACAATAAATAGAGCAAAATATCACCAAAAACAAAAAGAATATGCATCAAAAATTGATGATCAAGACAATTTTACTAAATACTTGGATGATTTTAAGAGTTTGATACCAAAAGGACAATTATCTCACAATGACGTCATTGATGTAGCTAAAAAAGCACCCGAGAGATTTTATAAGTTTTTCTGGTTCAATCCAAAGATAAATCCAGAAGATGAAGTAGAAAATTATAAGATATTAGAAGAACATTTTAAAAAAGGATTTATTGGTGTTAAAATTCATGGGAGTTTTAATTTCTTTAAATTCCCTAAGGAAGTTTTGAAATTAGCTGCTTTCATGCAAGATTTTGATAGAGATATCATAATTTTTATTCATTCTCATCCAAAAACTAAGTTCCATGATGGTTCTGAGCCCCAGGATATCGCAAAATTAGCAAAAAAATTCCCAAATTTAAAAATTATAGTTGGACATGCTGCTTATTGTATGGAATATGCTGTTGGTGTAGGGATGCTATTGAAAAAATATGATAATATCTATTACGAGACAAGTTGTTCGGTTTCATTAGGCATATATAATCTGATCAAAACCTTAGGTCATAAGAAAATAATTTTTGGTTCTGATTCACCAACAACTTCAACTTTAGCAATTGAAATTGAAAAAATCCTTTCAATTCCAAGGATTTCAAATGAAGTAAAACAAGATATTTTTTATAATAATTTATCAAACCTACTGAAATTGTAAAATCCTTTGATAGATAACACTGTATGTCTCTTTATATTCAGTTTTAAAGGAATTTCAAGTTTAATTGAAACATATTAAATTAAATATAAAGCCTCTTGCTTTTCATTTTTCTGTTAATGAATTTATTAATAGGATAATTTGTTATTTGCCTATTATTAAATTCTGAGAGATATACATTATACTCCTTTTTTATTTTCAATTTAATAATAAATCAATTAAAAGACAAATCCTATCTTATTATAATTAAGAATTATAAAAATGTTACGTGGATTAAGTGAGTTATTTAAGGGACAATAAAGTCTGGGAAGAAGAAGACAATATAAATTGGGATGTTGTAAAAATATCGAATGTTGACGACAAAATTATTCGAATACTAATAAAAAACCTTAATTTAGATACGTCTGTTTTATCACAGAACTTTTTTATTTCTTTTGAAAGTCTGTTAAAACTTGGAAAAAAAATTGAACCTGTTCTTAATTCTTATATTCAGGAAACATCTGAAATTCATACTTTTAAAGTTGATTTATTCAATTTTATCCTCGATTTTGTAAAGAATAATACTCTTAAGTATGTCCTGGTACCTCAATTATATCATCCAGATTTTGTCACAAGAGCTCGGACTATATTAAAACTTGAATTGGCTTGTGATATGAATTATCTTAAATTTGTATTACCACTTTTAAATGATCCTGATGATTCGGTTCGTTGGGCAGTCATCCGGTTTTTTAATACTCATATTCACCTTATAAGAAATCCAATAGTTAATAAGGAATTAAAGTGCCACATTGAGAAAGAATTAAATCCAGTAATTAAAGAGAAAATGATAGAATTGTTCAAAAAAATATAAAAATCAATTCCCTATTAATTCTGTATTTTTAATCAAATATACTATTCAAAAATTTTATCATAAAAGTTTTTAGAATGGGTGTTAAATCTTTCTTCCAAGCAAGTCCATCTAATTTTCGTAATTTAAGTGATTTATTAAAAATTCTGATAACATTCAAAATTAGATATTTTATATTATCTAATGAATTATTCACCTTGAGCTTTTCATTTAAAGCCATATAAATATCTTCTGTTAAATTTTGAATTAAGATATCTTTAAAATTATCAAAATCATAGAAAACTCCAAATTTAAAATAGGATGATAAGAACTGAGCAACAGCATTTTCGATCTCCTTTTCAGAGATTTCTTTTTTACTAATACAATAAGTTTTAATCATTCTTTCTATTAATAAACCTGTAAATTTACTCTCCGTTTCCGGTTCAAAGGAAGCAGTTTTCTTAACTTTTATTTCTTTCTTAATTTTTTCTTCCTTTCTAGCAAATAATACGTTTTCATAATCTTTTACAATTATATTTGATAAACCAGACCGAAGAATTATAATATTGGTATTAATCTTCTCAATTCCTTCAAAATGTGTAGGAACATTATCAATGTGTCTCTCCAAAATATCTTTTATATTAAGATTTTTAGACTCATAAGGGCTGAAAAATATCTCATATAACGCGCTGAAATTATGCTCTCTAATATCGTCTTTCAGTATTTTTCTAATATATTTATCATATTCAAGGAAGAACCGAAAAATACAATCATCTACTGCTAAACTCAAATTATTATTTGGATACTGTGCTCTTATTAGATATTTTTTATATTCTAACCTAATTTTTTGAGCTCTTATCCATTCGAAAGCTAAATCCAGAAGTTCTCTTTCTTCTACTAACTTATTTCTAAAATAAAATAATGTATCGTATATATCCTTGGAATTAGTCCCTATAGCTTGATTTATTAGAAATTTAGTAACAATTTGAACATCCCCAGAATTTTTAAATTGATTTTGTAATCTATCAAAATACCTTAATAATTTATCCTTTTCAATCCTATAAGTTTTTTCAACACTTAAATCTTCCATATTGGTATTTTACTCCTCAATTTATAATTAACTAGGATTATCAAGAATCAATCCTATATTATCCAGCTCTTTATTTGTAATTGCTCCCCATCTCTCGTATTTAAAATGAGGATTCATTACTTTAAGAAATAGTTTAAGTTCTTTATGATGATCTAACAAAAGTCTTAAATTTTTTTTATAATATGATAATTTTTTATTTTCTGAATTCTCTTCGTTTTGCTGGACTAAAATAGCACCATAACTTTTAGAAATACCATCTTCTATGATATATTCTTCTAAATAAACTACTTTTTTCTCTTTATATTTTAATTTTATCACCCTAATATTAGGATAAACACCTTTTTTATCATAAACATCTAGAGTTTCACTTATTAGATGTTCATAGTAATCTGGTAAGATTGACATTACGTAATAAGAGGGAATGTAATCTAAATATAGTATTCTCAGAGGATCATCTTTTTCAAAAGTATAGAGATTTGAGATCCTTAGATCTTCTGCATTCTTCCTCTCAATTAATCCAATACAATAATATCTTTGTTCTTGCTCCCAATATGATTTCCTTGAAGATCCTAATGAGTACTCAATAAGATTTATCCCTCTGTGTAATTCACTATTAATAAGTCTATTAAAATCAAATCGACTTCCTGAGAGATTTTCATTTACAGTTTTACCTTGAATGATACTGGGGTGAATATAATTTGAAATTTTATCATTTATTAATTTCACATCTTCTGTAAATGGTGTGCTAATCAATGCAAAAAGATTTGTTGTGCCTATTTGAGTATCAATTGAAGAATTGAGAGTGAAGAACGATTGAAGCACGTTTATATTATCTAAATTAGAGTTTCTTACTGAAAGTGAAGCTTCCAGAAATTCAATTTTCCAATTGTAGCCAACACCACTCGCTGCTGTTAAAAAAACGGGACCAAGGAATTTATATGAAAACATTTTTATATCGTTAATCTTCATATCACTGAAGGTATCAGAATATCTGATATTATCAAATACTAAGTTATCCTCATCGGCATAAAACAGTCCTAAAATTATTTCTTGGTCATTCATATATTTTTTCATAAAGGCAGTGGTTTACTCTAATCCCAATAAAAAATATACTACACAGATTTAAGTTTAAGTTTTTCGAAAATAAGGTTTTAATGTTTTGAGATACAAAAGTCCTTAGATTATATGGAAATCATAGCATGTATGTACTTAAGACAAAAACAATACAATTTTAAATTATATTTAAAAAGGTTGGAAATCATTAAAGTAATAACATAAGAGGTATAATAATATAAATACTAAAATTGATTTATTTACCTATTAGTTCAAGGTTTAATTAATAATCAAAGAATAAGCGTGTTAAGATTATGTGTGCCAGTTATCACTATACATTTAAGATTTTACTTTTAGGTGATGCTAGTGTCGGAAAAACATCATTTACTAAAAGATATTGTTATAATATCTTTAATCCAAGTGAAAGACTGACAATTGGGGTTGATTTTCATGTTAAAACAATTGAATTAAGCGGAAAGCGAATTAAATTACAGTTATGGGATGTTGGAGGAGAAGAACGCTTCAGGTTTTTATTACCTACTTACTGTTTAGGCGCTAATGCTGCCTTCTTACTTTATGATATTAGTAGACCTTCCACATTAGATAACATATCTGAGTGGATCACAATTGTTAGGCAAAAAGGTGGACAAATTCCAATTATGCTTGTAGGGTCAAAATTAGACCTTGAAAAATCTCAAAGACAAATTCAAAGAGAATATGGAATACAAATTGCTGAAAAAAATGATATGGCAAGTTTTGTTGAAATTTCAGCAAAGGACAATGTCAATGTTGATGATGCTTTTAAAGTTCTTACTGAAATAACATTAGAAAAAACCGACAATAGGTGATATAATGGAAGAAACCGAATTTTTGCCTCTTAGCCAATTATTCGATTCAATTGGCATCATTGAAAAAGGTATTGAAAGAATATACCATTATCTCCTATTGAACAAAAGAATAGATAACTTAAAAGAAGTATGTGATCAATTTGATCTCTCATTAAAAAGAGGTTATAAAATCTGTTCAGTTTTAAGTGACCTAGGTCTTGTACAGATTTATGATAGACCTATGAAAATCCATATAGCTAACCCAATAATGACGTTATGGCAAAATATTATACAAAAACGCATTGAAGACCTTAAAAACGAATTTCAAGAAAAAAGCGTTAAGTGCGAATCTGCCCTTGATAGTTTCACAAGATTATACAAAATGGATGAGGAAGTCATACAAGAACCTGTTGAATTTATTAATTATAATGTTAAAAATTTTGATGAATCTTATCATTCATTTCTAGCTCAAAATGAATGTAAAATTGCAATAGGTATTAGATATGATAATCCACTAATTGAATTGATAAAACAACATGGTTTTGATAAAATTCCAAATGAGATAAACGAATCTATGAAAACAGGAATGATTCGAATTAAAGAAAATATAAAAAAAATCACCGTTCAAGTTATTTTTCACTCTGATGTAGTTAAAGAGCTTATAAATAGTCAGGAATTTGAACTACTAACTAAACATGTTGAGAATTTTAATTTAGAGTTTAGAAATATTTTGATTCGCGTAACTGATGAAAATTTCAGTAATTTCAGTCTAACTGACAGTGAACTAATTCAACCAAGCTTTGATCCTGCTTTTGAACTTATAGGAGTATATATCTCAAGGAATAGAAGTATATTTCAAATCTTCAATGAAAAATTTAACCAAATATTTAAAAGCGGGATTCCTCTTGAGAAGTTCTTATCAGATGAGGATGATATTAAAAAAGAATCGCTATCTGATACTCAACAGTTTGTTTTATGTATAATGTAACTTAAAAAAAAATAAAGTAATTTAAAAAAAAGATTAATCCTTTTTCTTTCTCTGCATCGCTTTCCTAAATTTTTCAAGCATTTTTCTTGGAGTAACAGTAGGTCTTTCATATTTTTTTAACTTTGATTTAATACCAAAGAGGTATTTTGAAATATCTTTTAACTTTTCTGTGTCGTATCGCATCATCATTGTAATTGTTTCCATTTGGGGACTACCTCCACCATGTAGACCCGCAACTTGCATTAAGCCTGCAAGATCAGAGACCAATAAAGCTTCTATACCCCTAAAACAACGATATATATATTCAGGTTTAACTCTTGGGTTCCTTTGTAAATACTTCATTGCGAGATCTCCTACTTCTTCAGAAAAAAATGAACCTTCATACGGTAACGTAGCAACTAACCCTCCAGATAAATCAGCTAGAATTTTATATTCCTCATATATATTTTCACCTGCTAATCTTCTCCCTGCATTTGTAAGAATTTCATCTGGAATCTGTGTACCAGATGGAGATTTTTCTGAATGTTTAGCACTTGATTCTCCTGCTGCAAAAACTAGCTCTGCAATTCCTATTATATGAGATAATTTATCTTGAACATGAGATGCCTTTTCAATTCCATTATATTCTGCTACTAATGCTGCGGCTGAAGCTAAAATTTCCGATACTGCAGGTTTGCATCCCGTATACGAGTGACGATGATAATGGGCAAACATAAGGGCTAAAAAGCCAGCGTAAGGAGTTTGTCGAGAATCAGCATGACCATTCATGAAAATTCGTTCATTTGGAACGAAAACATCATCAAAAATAATGAAAGTTTCTGCATCTCCCATATTCAAGGTAGGAACATCAGCATATTTACTTTTTCTTAGATAAGCTGGTCTTGTAAGTAGTTTAACGCCTTCCCAATCCCCAGGTAATGCAAATGCTACTGCATAATCTTTATCTTCGGGACCCATATACCTACATGGGACGACAATAAACTCATCAGCATAAGGAGTGTTAGTAATATTAATTTTACATCCTCTGACAATAATTCCATCCTCCCTTGTTTCAATCACTCTTAAGTACTGATCTGGATCTTCTTGTTGATGCGGCCTTTTTAATCGATCTCCTTTAGCATCTGTTTGAGCACAACTTGCTACAATGTCCCGATCTTGAAAATATTCTAAATATTTTAAAAATCTTTTATAATGATCAGTGCCAAGAGCTTGATCCATCTCATACGTAATAATGGATAACGCATTCATCGCATCAATTCCCATGCATCGCTGTATACAGCCCCCTACTCGATGACATAAAAGTCGTGTCATTTTTTGTTTTTTTAATAAGTCTTCTTCACTCTGGTGTATGTGACAAAAACGATTTATCTTTTTTCCAGTTAAATGTGAAGTTGCAATACATAGATCTTCATACTCTGGATCGTGAGCACGATCAAAGGTTTCTTTGATAATGTTCATTCCGCCTTGGATACGTAGGTCATCTCTGCCAACTTTTTCTTCGCCGATATATATGTTCGGTTTCATTTTTTTTAAATCTTCAACATATTGTTCATATGTACGAATAGTAATTCACTCTTTATGCTATTTTATTTAATTAGAATTAATACATTATAATAAATCGAAAATGAATTATAAAGTCAATGTTTAAGATAAAAAGGTCTAGATTGTTTTTTTATTTATTCTAAATTAGAATAATCTATCCAATCAATTCAGGTACTTTTTTTATAAAAATATCGTTTATTAACGACTCTAAGGAAGGATGATCTTTCAATTCAACCACTCGATTAGTATTATAGTATTTATTCATTGTCTCCCAAATTTTATCAGAAGATTTTATAGTATTAACAAATTTGCTTAATTTTTGCTTAGCTAGAAATGTCTGTCCTTTAAATAAATAACAAACTGAAAAAGGGTTTGCTGATTGCATTAGAATAGTATAATCACCAAATTTCGCCCGATCAAGCCTTTTGGCAAACAGTTCTCCACTGAAAGAATCAAAGGCACTTAGAAATCCACTTATAAGATCACCTTCAAAATCCCATTCTTTTGTAAATGAATTAGAAAATAATGGAAATCCTCCTTCTCCAATAATAAGAAGTAGGACAGGGTTTTCGTGAGATGGTTCAAGAGGTTTTACAACACGCTTCCCTTGCATTCGGTCTATAACTCCATCTAAAGACGCTAGTTTTATGCGTTCTGACATGGGAATGTTTTCTTTTTCAAGATTTTTCCAGAAATTTAATTGCTCCAGTAAATTGTCATGTTCATTTGAAATTTTTATAGACAATAAGTTAAGACCATGGAGTTCAGCAATTTGTTGAGCCTGTGTTAATAATTCTTCTGCATCTTTGATTTTAGCTTGAATTAATGCCAATTTACCTTGAAGTAATTTATTTTCTGCTAGCCATAGATAAGCATTTTGCTTCTCTGCTATCTTTGAGATGCGTGTAATTAAAGGATATAATTCATCTAAAACTTCTGGATTATTGGTCATTTCTAATTCTTCTAAGAAAATATCGCTTAAATTAACCAATGCTAAGAAAAATATTTGAGGTGTGGTGATTTTATCTTCAGTAATTTGTTTGAGTAATAATTCTGCTTCGGTTCGATTGCGTATTCGACCACTACTTTTCAGCACTAATGCTTTTGCTATCGTGTATAATTGATCAAAAAGTTTACTCTTGGTTTGATTGGTAAATTGTTCTAATTTTACTAGGTTTATTTCTGCTTGTGCTTGAGAGTTATTATCAAGATTGGTGAGAATTAAATAAAAGAGCGAAGAACTTACACCATAAGGAGAATTGTGTTTTTCAGCAATCTCCATGCTACGCTGTAGATATTTTGAGGCTTTACCAGAATTCCCTTTCATTCTATATGTTGAACCAATACCCATGGTATTTTCAATGAGATCTTCAACATAATCCTTCTCTTCAGCAAGTTTAGCTGCTCTCCTATAATATTTTAAAGTTCTGTCTAGTTCACCTTTTTGTTTATAAATTGCACCTAGAAGATGTAGTATTCGAAGTTTTGAAAAAAGACTGATTTCTTGTATACTATAGCACTTTTTTCCAACCTTTAAAGCTTGGTCAAAATCCCCTTTACTATAGTAACTAAGACCTAATAAATTAAGGCTTGATGCTATACCAATTTGATTACCCAATTCCTCTTGTATTCTCAAACTCTTATTCGCATAATCCAAAGCCTTATTAGGCTCACCATTGAAAATATATATGTCTCCTATTTGATAATAAATAAAAGCAAGATCAAGTGCTTTTTTTTGGCTTTCATGTAGATCTAACCATTGCAATGCTAAATCGAATGCCTTATTATGTTCAGTTTCGTAATGATAAGCAACTGATTTAATGAGTAAACAATCAGCTTTTTGTTGTTCATCAGAAATGTCTAATAACAATCGTTCAGCCTCAGCAATATATTGTAAAGCATGATCTGCTTTTCCAAGAAATAACTCATTTGCCTTTATGATTAAAGCATCAATAGTTTTTGAGGAGATTCCTAATTTTATGCTTAATTGATATGCAATTTCCCCTATTTCTACTGCTTCTTTATATCTAAGTTGATAACGGTATATTCTGCCTTTTAAAAGCAAAATTTCTAATTGTTCTTTTGTATTTTCAATTATTTTTTTTTCTAAAATTGTAATTAATTGAAAAGCCTCATCAAATTTCGCCTGATATGTTAATTCTCCTACAGTAATTAATTCCTTATTCAGTAAGTTAGACAAAAACCTATTTCTCCTCTTTGATTGAATATTCTTAGTATTTCAATTACTTATATTTAAGGAATCTCAATGAAAAAGAAGAAGAAAATTTTGCTTAAAAGACTTTGTAATAGTTTTTGCATAGTTTGAGATTTAGAACTCAAGAAGATTGACTGGCCTAAAAATAAAAGTATTAATATTACTAAAAATGTCAACCATTTCAGCTGGTTTATTTGTAAAAAAAAGTTTTTTACACTTACAGTACTCTTCAGAGGAAAAAGGAAAAGGAAATAAACATTTAATGCAAGTTTTATTTTCCTGACATACACTACAATTTCTATCTGCTATTATTTCTCCTTGTAATTGTCTAATTTTTAGGATAATGTCTTGAAATGATAATCCTATTTTTCCTATTGGTTTTGAATACCAACAAATACGTATTGAATTATCATTTCCTATAATTGCGGTTTCCAAAGTATGACAATTTGCTTCATTACTTGTCCATCTGCATAGTTGTTGAAATTGAGGTAATGGTTTGCTATCCATTAAGTGATTGAATATGTCTTTATTTTCAGAAATTTTAATTAGAAATGTGAAAAGTGATTTGGTATCTATTGTACTATAATCTACACCAATTAGATAAGGTATATCTTTACTTCCTTTTTTATATTCTTCTAAAACTATATGAGTAGGTTTAAATTTAATAGGAAATCCTACCAATTCACCATAGAGATCTGCTCTCTCTGATTTCAAAGTAGATGTGTTAAAAATTGTCTCTTTATAATATACTTGATAAAAGGAGGTCGGTGAAAATTCATTGTAAAGTTTCAATCTATTTCTCTCATGGAATTTTTGATATTTTTGCTTATTGGAGTAGATTTGAATTATATGACCATTTATAGCTAGGTTTTCTTGTATCCATTTTATTAAAGATGGTTTTATAATATCAGTATTAAGAATAGCATTTTTGAAAAAAGGTTTCTTACCTGATTGCTTCGTAGCCATGGAGAGAATTTCAATAATATCATAATCAATTATCTTATTATGTTTTATAGCTGCACATTTTGGAGAGAGTTTTATTTTATAGACATCAAATGGGAAAGAATTTTCAGTAAGAATGTAATTTTTTTTTCCCATCGGCATAATTTTATACCCATATTTCTTATAATTTTGATAGATTGGTGTGCCTTTAAAAATATGAAACTTATTATGAGTATAAAAGTCTATATCTAATTGATTTATTAATTGAATGGTCTTTTGGGCATCCTGAATCGATTCTCCTGGCATTCCAACCATTATGCTTACAAATACTTTTTTAAATCCTATCTTTTTAGTGTATGATGTTATATCTTTTAGCTTTTTAAGATAATGATTTTCTTTTTCATAATTATCAGATGGAAATTCACTTGGAGGCCTCACCTTCCCAATTGTGTTCAAAACTCTTGGTACACCACTTTCTAAAGATAATCCTATTGATACAAAACCTGCTTGTTTCAAGAGATCCAACAATTCTTCGTTCACTTTATCACATCGAGTAGTACAAAACAAAGGTATATTTATATTATTCTCAATTATAGCTTCACAGATTTTTTTAGCTCTAGTTGGTAGAATAGTGAAAGTATCATCAACAATCGAAATTGGACCTATAAACTTTTTATATTCACTAATAAATAATAATTCCTCTATTACTCGTTCTATGGAATGAAAAAAAATATTTCTTTTACTCATAACAGCACAATTACAAAAAATACAGTTTTGATTACAACCTCTTCCCGTAATTATACCTGTTGGAAAGGCTTTGGATACAGGTATTACTTCTGAAAGGTAAGGTGAAGGATACTTGTCTATATAATTATTCTGTGATAGATTTGAAAGGAGGATATTGCTTTCAGGATTAATGATAATATGGTTATTTTTCCTAAAAGTAATACCTTTAATTTTGGAAAAATCCACCTGATTCAAGTTAAAATTAGTATTTTTTAATTTCTTTAACAATTCAAGTACAATCTCCTCACCTTCGTGTCTTATACAAATATCAACACTCCAAACGGTTTCCAAAATTTCTTTAGATTGCACACTAGGAGTAGGTCCTCCAAACATTATTATGATTTCTGAATTAAAAGCTTTTATTCCGTTACTTAATAATGCACATTGCATAAAATTGGTATCATAAACCGTAAATCCAACAATTTGCGGCTTGTATTCCTTTATTTTCCGTACAAACTCTTTAACATTAGAGGAGTCATCGGAGATGAATTGCTCGACGGTAAAACCATGTTTTTTTAAATAAGCAATTATATACGCGGAACCTAGATGATGTTTAAAATTTGTAAAGTAAATGTCGCCACCAGAAGGGAACACCATTAATAAATCAATAGGTTTTGGACACAATTATAATCTCCCTTTCTATAAATAATATTTCGAGTATGTTTTATTAGAAGGAATTAACAATAAAAAAAATAATAATAAATAAAAGCAATTTATGAATCAAATCTATTGGTTCATGGTCTCATAATTATGCAGACCATCGACAGAATTTTCTACTTCTTTATCGGTTATTTCTCCTTTTTCAATTTCATCCGATAGACACTTTTTTAAACGATCTAGGACTTCTGCTCTATCTTTTCCTTTTGCTATTGCATCTTGAATACAACAAACAAACTTTTTTCCAATTGTACAACCCCACCGTTCAATGATAAGATCTTTAAGAGATTGATTCATATCAATTCTAAGAAATCTTTTACCTTTACCATCAGTCATTATAATCACTTTTTTGAATTTCGCAAATTGTTACTATAATTCTTACTTTACAAAACTATATTAATTTTATTAGTATAAATATTTTATATTTTTTTGTCTGATTTTTATAAAAAAATTTGTATTTTTGCTAGTTTCTCGAAAATAATAATAATTAAACAACCTTTACAATTGAAGAAAAACAAGATTTTATAAACTCATTAAAATCTCATAACCTGTTGAAATTCTTTGGTCGTTCCGCCTTTGGGTTATTCGTATACTTGCGCTCCCTGAGGAAGTTGTTGTTCTAGGTGGTCTTATTCCAACTAATATGGGAATAAATGTATTCCCTTCTAAATTAAGTGGCAAAGAAATAGGAGCTACTGAGTGATCAATTGATACCGCTAGCTTACTATTATATGTAGTTATTTTTACACTTTCGATTGAGGTAAGGAGTTCTTCTTCTCTTCTATCTCTAAAATCATCGCGTAATGCAGGAAACCTAAAATCCCTTACTCCTTTAGTTAATCTTTTCCAAATCTTCATATACCTTGAGGTAGTATAAAGAAATAATTCATACTCTTGAGGTAATCTAGACCTATCAATAATTACAGAGTGAAGCCCTCTTTCATTATGTGTTCCAGCTACTACAGCAGTATCAGTACCTCCTATTCTATATTCAATTGTAACATTTCGATGTGCTAAATTATTATTCCCTTTAACAGTAGTATCTATAGGATCAGGACCGCTATGAGGTGAAACCTCTGCTAAAATGCATGGATACCATTTAACAAGATTACCATCAAGAAATATCCTACTACGTGGAACAAGACGCTCCTTCCATCTCATTTTAACTATTGTATCTACATTTGGATGTAAATCTTCGATTTTTACTTCTCCAATAAGATATGTACCGGGCACAGATAAATTCGGAATTTCCCCAAATTCTTGAGTTGGCTGCCAATCTTCAGGATATTGAAAATCAAGTCCAGGATAATGTGTTATATAAGCTCTAACATAAACTAACGACGCACTTGCATCCCCTATGTTTTTCACTCTTAAATAAAGATAGTTGTCTTGACCATAAATTGGATTTTGATGTGATGGATCTGAATTATAGAGCAAGTTAGGGATTGGATCGTTTGTCTGACGTACCCAAATATCAGGACTATTCGCAAGCCAACCTTGAGAAGGAACAGCCCCAGTATCTGCTATATTATCTCGAATAACAACATTTGCTCGCTGATTCAGATTAAATACTTCATTTATTGCATTTTGGACGTTTAAACGCCCATATCCATACCATTGACTAAAATCAGGATTTCCATCTGCATTTAGGTCCTCCCATTGTGGAGATGGAGTTTGATCTATTTCTTCAGCACTGTTTCGTAATATATCTCTCAATTCAATCCAAGTTAGATCAGGTTTCACCGAAAGGAGAAGTGCAGCAGCTCCTGCCACTGTAGGACATGAATGACTTGTTCCTCCAAAATAATAAAGATAATCATTAGGACCAGAAATAACAACTGTTCCGTTTGGATATCCCTCTGGATTATATATTCCTGGTGAAATAGTTAATTGATTAGTATTCACAGCTGTAATTTTTTTTGTCTCTATAGGATCATTACCAGGGGTATTAAATAAAGCATATTTTCCAACTTGAAATCCTGTTGAGTTTGCTACGTTTATGATTATATTTCCTTGAAATAGAGGTTGGGTAGTTGTTGTTTCGACAAGTTGGTTAGCAGGCCAATTACCTTGGTCTTGTGCTGAACAAGCGAGTATCGGATCTATTGATCTATCATCGTCTAAATAAGCAGTATGACTAGGTGATACAAGATCAACGGTCATACCATATGGACTATAGAAACTGCGAGTGTCGACAACTGGACGTAATCCATCTTTGTTATTATTATGATCTGCGTGCTTAGAATTGTCGAATGTTTCGGTGGGATTACAATTTATTGATGAACCAATTCCAAGTGTTTTTTCGTCAGCAGAAAAGGGATTATGATTATCAACTAACATATAACCATAATTACCAAGGCTGCAGCATACAAGACAACCTCGACCTCCACGACCATAGGTAGTAAGAAAATCAAAAGCATCACGCAATATCGCATCAGTCGGTCTTGGAATATCCGGTAGGGGGCCCCAAGAATTAGAAATTATATCTGCCCCCTTATCTAGTTGAGGGGGTAAATTTGGATTTGGTTGATATGGAAACCCTGCCATCCAAAGCCACATATGGGCAACATCTAAACTATCGATTGGTGATTCAAACGTACCCCCTATCAAATGGCAGTTTGGAGCAACACCCACAATTCCTATTGCATTATCCATTCTTGCTGTTGCTGAACCTGCACACATTGTACCATGAAAATCAAAATCGGAAGTCGGTGGATTGGTTCTAAAATCCCAATAAGCAATCATTTTTTCAGATCCATCACTTAATTGTCCCGTAAGATCAGGATGTGTTGGATCTATACCCTCCACGTCAAGAACCGCAATAGTAATATCTGGATTTCCACCATTAATTCCTCTATTGTCTAAAGTTTGCCATGCATAATCACATCTAATAAGAATTAAGTGAGAAAGTTCTGGGAATAAAAAATCATTAGGATTATATTGATGTTTTTGAAGTTGTTGAATTAAATTTGGTTGGGCATATATTACAAGTTCACTCTTCTCTAATTCTGCAATAGTTCTCAATATTTGATAGTCAGGAGTCCCTTTTAATGAAAATAATACCCCATTATTAATGAAAAGTATACGATACTTTAGATCGAGATCATATTTTTTAACAAATTCCTTTATTTCATTAAATGACACATTTGGTTTAAAACATATAACTAATTCATTAGTGATTCCTTGAGAAAATTTATTGTTCTTATAAATAGGAGCAGCCAATTTTGCAGTTAATTTGGAAAATTTTTTTTTCATAATTTTTTGTAATTTTTTCCGGGTTAACTTAGCGTCTTCATTTTTACCAATTGATATCTTTATTAAGAGATTATGATGTTTTATCTTTTTATTGTCATCGAGAAGAATCTCATATTTCAAATCCTTTTTTTCTAATACTTTAACTACTTCTGATGCATCTTTTGCTCCTTTTACAGACAATATTAATTCTTCTTCATGAGGCTCAAAATAATAATTCATTCCAGCTAATTTTAAACTGAGCATCCCTGGTTTTCCAAGCATAACATGGATATGATTATCTCCACTTACTAAATCAATAGTACATGCTTCTTGAGAATAATCACCTTGTCCACTAACCCTCACTTCAAAAGAATCAGGTTTTAATTCATCTCGAATAAATCGTTGTAATCGTTTATTGAAGGGGATTTCTTTGAATTCTTTTTCTGTCTCTAATTTTCCTTCAACTTTTGCATCGGTATTAGTGATAATTTTATGGTCTGGATCCTGTACCAAAACTATTAGGCGTGCTAATTTTACCATACAAAGACCTTCTTTTTTTTTTAAAAAATTCGCCACTACATATCGAATTATTTCTTATTAGATTTCTTAAGCTTAAACTGTAAATCTTATATTAAATACAATATATTTAACATTTTTGTTTAAAGTAACCTTGGCATTAATGAACATATTCCCTGAATGATTGATTTATCAATATCATTTCCTCTACTAAATCGATTTTATATCCAAATAAAACTAATAAAATTATTTGATATTTAAATTATTAAAAAAAAAAATATATTTTATGTGAACCCCTCAATTTCATCGATGCTAATATATTGCTCGATTTCTGACATTAATTCTATTTTTAATGTCTTCTATTCGCTTTGCTTCTTTAAGATAGTTAGCGTTATATTTAGCCTTTTTCAAAAGCTTTCTTAAAGCTTTTCTTTGTGGTTTCTCCCGTTTACTAACAGCTATTTCTTCATGTTTCTCCTCTTCCATGGGGAGTTCTTCTATAATTATAATCTCTTCTAAAACAATACTATATTTATAGTCCTTATCTTTATCCAACACTTGTACCATTTTTCTTTCACCTCTATTTTTTTATTTTAAATTTTTAATCCCAAACCTAAATTTCTCAGGATGATGACAATAATAACTAAAAGACTGTTTCCATCTTTTTAATGCTCTCTTCTTTTCTATTAAATCTACCTCATTCTTGGTAGAAACATTTTTTCTACTTATTACATCAATTCCCTTAAATGGAGCCTTATTACTTACATAATCCGATTCTTCTTTAGTATCCTCTTTATGAAATATGTAAAAGAATTCCTTAAAATCGGGAACTGTATTCTGCTTGCTTTCAGTCAGATTTAACCACCTTTTTAAATATTTTTTTACTCACTTTGGACTTCAATTATAATTAGATTAGCTTTATATTTTTAGTTTATTGTTCTGAACTTTGATTGGAATCTTAGACTAATATTGGATTATTTTTGAATAAATCCTTTTATACTAAAAGTAGAGCCTTTTTTAACGCAATTTAAAATTTAAATTTAGAATTGAGTAATTATGCTTTGGTTTCAGGAATTTTTCTTATGAAAATATTATTTATAATGGTCTTAAAATTTGGATGATCCTTTAACTCTATCACGCGATTAGCTTTATAATAATTATTAATTGTCTCCCAAATTTGATTAACTTTTTGAATCCTTTCTGCAAATCGGGTTAATTTTTGTTTGGCAAGGTAAGATTGGCCTTTAAATAAATAACAAATTGAAAATTTATTAATTGATTGCATAAGTAATGTGAAATCACCAAATTTAGCACGATCAAGCCTTTTGGAAAACAATTCGCCACTAAAAGAATCAAAAGCTGATAAGAATCCGCTTATAAGATCACCTCCAAAAAGCAATTCTTCTGTAAAGGCATTAGACAATAAAGGAAAACCTCCTTCTCCAATAATTAATAATAAAACTGGTACTTCATGTACTAATCTCGGTGGATCCACAACACTTTTTCCTTGCATACGATTAATAACACTTTCAAAAGAGGCTAATTTTATTCTCTCTGCTAAAGGAGCATCTCGTTTTTCAAGATTTTCCCAAGTTTTTAATTGATCCAAGAGGTTATCATGTTCACTTGAAATTTTTACAGCCAATAAGTTAAGACCATGGATTTCAGCAATTTGTTGAGCATGAGTTAATAATTGTTTAGCATCTTTAATGTTCATTTGAATTAATGCTAGTTTTGCTTGAAGTAGTTTTATTTCTGCTAACCATAGATATGCATTCTGTTTTTCTGCTATTTTAGAGATACGTGTAATTAACGGATTTAATTCATCTAATGCTTCCATGCTATTTGTAATAGATAATTCATGCAAGAATAACTCGCATAAATTAACAAAAGACAATAAGTACAATTGAGGGGTAGTAATTTCTTTCTCCGTTATTTGTTTTAATAACAATTCAGCCTCTGTATGATCTCGTATACGCCCACTTTTCTTCAATTTTAATGCCTTCGCAATAGTATAGGATTGTTTGAATATTATACTCCCTGTTTGGTTTGCCAGGTAATCTAATTGAGATAGATAAGTTTGTGCTTGATTTTTTAAATCAAGGTCAATATTTATTAAAGACAAATAAAAAAGGGCAGCACTCATTCCATACATAGATTTAATTTCTTTGGAAAGGGTTAAACTGCGTTTGAAAAATTCTAATGCTTTTCTGTGATCTCCTTTCATTCTATAGATAGTACCAATACCTAAAAAGTTGATAATGTAGTTTTCAGTATAATCTTCCGTTTCTGCAAGTTTTACTGCTCTTGCGTAATACCTTAAAGTTCTATTTATTGCACCATTTTCTTTATAGATAGCACCTAAATTATGTAATGCATCAATTTTAGTTCTAACGCTAATTTCTTTAATCATCAAACTTTTCTTACAAAACTTTAGAGCTTGATTAAAGTTACTTTTACTGTAATAAGTAAGACCAATTAAATTCAAAGATGTGGCGATGCCAATTGGATTATTTAATTCTTCTTGGATTTTTAAGCTTTTCTTTGCATAATCAAGAGCCTTATTCGGTTTAGATATGTAAAGATGAATTTCTCCTAATTGCCAATAAATACGTGAAATATCGAGTTTTTTCCCTTTTTTTTCAAATAATTCAAGCCATCTTATAGCAAATTCTAATGCTTTATTAATATCATTACTGATGCGATAAATTATGGATTTTATCAATAATAAATCGGCTTGCTGTTTTGTTAAGTCTGTAGTGGGTTCATCCAGAAGTGAATTCAAGAGATTTTCTGCTTTAATAATATAGGTATAAGCTTCTCCCAATTTTCCAGAAAATACTATATGTGCTTTTATCAAAAGTGCATTTATAGTTTCAATAACATTTCCTAACTTTTGACTCAATTTATAACCGAGTTCTCCGACATCTGCAGCTTTTTTATAGTGTTCGGAATAACAATAGAGTTTTCCTTTTAAAATTAATATTAAGAGTTTTTCTTCTGATGAAATATCATTATTATTTTCTAAAGTACTGATTCTCTCAATTGCTTCTTTAAATTTACAGTCATATATTAATTTTTCAATAGATGTTAAGTCATCTAAACTTGAATCAAGCACTTCTATTATCTCTTATTTAATCTTAAATTGATTTGAAAAACTCATAAAAAAATATTCAAATACAAATTTTTTGTGTACTCTTTTGAAAAAAGAAGAAAATTTTGTTTAAAAGACTTTGTAGTAATTATCTTCCGAAAAAATTAATTTCGTTGATCTTCTTCGTTCTAATTTCTGAAGATTTAGAAGTCAAATCGGTTAATCTGTTTAAACATTAAATCTTTTAATACATCAACAGAATTAACTAACTTAGCTGAAACAGTTGTATTATTCTTACGCATATATTCACAATATTTATCAAAAGGTAAAGGATTTGAACTTACACATTTTATACAGGTTTCATAACTCTTACAGGTAATACAATTTCTTATTCTTAATTGTTCTTCGTATATTTGTTGTAGATTTTCAAGGAGTTTGTCAAAATTTTCTCCCACTTTTCCGATTGGATCCATTTGCCAGCATATTCTAATATTATCTTCATGATCTATAATTGCTGTTTCTAATTTCTTACAGTTCGCTTGAGTACTAGTCCACCTGCATAAATTTTGAAAATGCGGTAGTGGAGTGCTTTCTAATAAAAAATTAAGACTATCTTCACTATTAAGTACCTTAATTAAATAGTTATATAGTGATTGAGTATCAGAACAATCAAGTTCAATAGAAATCGTGTTTTCCATACTACTTTTGCCTTTTTCGTATTTTTTTAAAGCGGAATTAGTTTTTTCCAATGTAAATGTCAAACCTATATGATCTCCTGATGAAGCCATTATCTTTGATTTGAAGATAGACTTTTTTTTTAAGTTTTTTTGGAAGTAGCATTCATAAAACATTGTTGGTGATAAATCGTCATATAGAACTTGATTATTTATGATATTGTTTTTATTGAATATTTTTTTATTTGAATATATATGTATGATCGTTCCATTTATTTTAAGGTTAGTTTGTATCCATTTTACTAAAGTTGGTTTTATAATATCTGAATTAATTATAATATTGTCGAAATAAGGTTTTAGATCTTCTCGTTTTGGATTCAACGATATTATTTTTTGATTTCTATAATCAATCACTTTACGATTACTTTCAATTTCAGATTTTGGTGCTAGATTTATTTTATTGACATCAAATGGGAAGTCATTTTGTATTATGACTTTATTATTTTTCCCCCATGGTGTTATTTTGTATCCATATTTTGAGTGATTTTCATAGAGTGGAGTCCCTTTAAAGATATGTAGATAATTATGTGCATAGAAATCCATATCTAATTTACTTACTAATTTCAAAGTTTTTTTTGCGTCTTTAAGAGATTCACCAGGTAAACCAACCATTATACTTACAAAAACTGGATTCATCCCAATTTTCTTTGCATATGTTGTCATTCTTTTTAATCTTTCAATAAATTCTTTCTCCTTGGTAAATTTTGCTTTACTATTTGGAGGATTTACTTTTCCTAACGCCCTGAGAACTCTCGGAACGGCGCTTTCTAGAGAGAGACCAACAGACATAAAACCAGCTTGCTTCATAAGGTCTAATAAGTCTACTGTAATCCTGTCACATCGAGTTATAAAGCTTAATGGAATATTAATTTCACTTTCAATTATTCTTTCACAAATCTTTCTTGCTCTATCAGGTATTATGGTAAAAGCATCATCCATAATAGGGACGGGCCCAAAAAAATCTGAATTTTTATCAAGAAGTTTCAATTCTTCAATAACTCTATCTATTGAATGAAAGAAAATATTTCTGCCGCTTATAACTGCGCTATTACAGTAGACACAATTTTGATTACAACCTCTTGCTGTAATTATACCCGTACGAGCAGCCTCTGAAGTCGGAATTATTTTTGTAAGATATGGAGAGGGATAATTATCTAAATAATTATCAATGAGTCTATTTTTATACAACACATTGGAATCAGGGTTTATTATAATCTGGCTATCCTTCCTAAATACAATTCCTTCTACATTCGATAGATCAACCTTTTCTAGCTTAAATCCGTTTTGTGACAATAAGTTTAGTATTGTAAGAAGGGTTTCCTCTCCCTCCCATTTCACACAGATATCAACACTTAAGACTTGTTCTAATATAGTTTTAAAATGCACACTTGGAGTAGGTCCTCCAAAAATGATAAGGATCTCAGAATTAATGGCTTTCAATCCATCACTTATCAAAGCACATTGCATGTAATTACTATCATAAACTGTAAAACCTACGATTTTGGGAATATATTCCAATATTTTTTTAACACAATGCTCTACATTAAAGGAATCATTTGCGATAAATTGCTCAGCTGAATATCCTTTTTTCCTTAGATACCCAATAATATATGCTGATCCTAAATTGTAGGCAAAATTAGGTACATAGAAATCTCCACCAGAAGGAAAAACCATTAAGACATCCAGATAATTCTTATTCAATAAAAATACACTCTACAATTATCAGTAAATAGAATTTTTTCTAACTCAAAAAAAAAGTATAAAAATATGGTTTATTTCCTAAACGTGATCCATTCCGCAACAATTACTAGATCGAAAACAGCATTAATCTGTTCTTGGTCCATTGGCACCGATGGGCCTAATATAGTCTCTAAAAGGCGTTTTTTTAATAAATTTGGGGTTTCATTAGCCTCAATTCCATCTTTCAAAGCAGCCTTTATAGCTGGACCATAAGTAGGCCCAAATTTTTTTGAAATTTCATCTAGTAAACTACTCATTTTTTATTACCTCATAATTATTGATTTCGCTTTAAAATTGCAAATACAATAAATGGTTGGTTTATATTTAAAAACTTCCTATTTTTTGCTAGAAATAGATCAAAAAGAAAGGTTTTTTTTATAGAATTTCGAAGAATTTGTTTATATTTTTACATATTTAAGAATTAAAATATTAGAAAATTTTTGTTTTAAGAATCAACCAATTCCATATCAGATGATAATGCCTTGTATTTCTCATATAGTTCATTTATAATTGCGTTAAACGCTTCAACAACACCTTGACCTGTTTTTGCAGAAGTGACATAATATCCTAAGAATTTATGTTTAGATACTATCTTTTTAATAGATGATATATCCAAATCACTTTCATCAATTAGATCAACTTTATTGGCAAACAATACAACAGGAATTTCTCCACAAAATTGTACAATATCAGTATACCAATTTGAAATATGGTTGAAGCTTTCCTCACCAAGATCATTCTCTTCAAGACTAAATACAATTATTGCGGCTCTACTATTTTTAAAAAATGATGGTCGTAAAAAATTGAAATCATCTTGGCCTGCAATATCCCAAAATAATAATTTTATTTTATCTTCATCTATTTCTTTGAGGAATACAGAAAATTGAGCTCCAATTGTCTTAATATAGTCTTCTTGAAATCCTCCTTGAGTATATTTTTTAATCAGAGAAGTTTTTCCGACTCTTCCATCTCCAACTACGGTAATTTTAAAATTAAATTTTGCCCCAGTATTACTCATGAGAATGCCTTAACAAATGGTATTAGAGAAATATTATTTAATGTAAGATTAGATTTATAAAAATATAAAACTTTGCACAAAAAATAATTCACATATTAGTGTAATTAAAAAAAAAATCAGAACATAACCTTTGGTAATGGTGAAAGGTGGGATTATAGGCAGCATATCGCCCAATTTTGTTAGAATTCTTGTATTCTAAACTTTAGAACTAGTAGATTGATATTTCTTGGTTATAATAAGAAATAGAGAGCTCAAAATGTTGTTTGTTTGCCAAACAACTGAGCTCCCCGGCAAACCTACAGCCCATCTCTCCCTCAACTGGCTGCCCATCTCTCCCATGTTTTACCGCGTTATCTCATATGGAAACTTTAAAAATTCTAAAAAAGTTAGTTAGAACTTTAAAATATAATTAGGTTAGATAATATTATATGGTTTTTTGTATTGAATTCCAAATAGACTCCAATAAAAGTTTTGGAATCCATACATTTTTATAGAATTTACTCCTCATTAAACTTGAATAAAAAAGAAATATTATGTTGACAGATTCTCACATAATCAATTATCCTCCCAATGAAATTTTAGAACCCCCCTCCAAAATCACTAAGCCTAATTTTGAACTAATTATACTTTGGATGCTAAATAATAATGCATCTTGTTCAAGTGCGAATTTTTTAGAAATTAAAAATTTAGAGATAAATAAGAAAGTACTAACTAAATCAACATTATATAATTATCTAAAAGATCTTATTGAAAATGGTTATATAGCCAAAAGTGATTACAATAAATATCATATTACTCCAAAAGGCAGAGATCGATTTTATGAATTATCTCAGGTTAGATACACAAAAAGAAAATTAAATTTTCCTCCAGAAGCAATACTAAGAAAACGTAACTATAATCATTGGATTCTCTGGATGTTATTTAATAATAACTTTTGTAAATGGGCGGATTTTCTTAATGAACCCCTTAGAATAAATCAGTCTTCTTTATCTAAGAATATAAATCAGTTAATAAATCAAGAATATATAAGAAAAGAAGATAAAGAATATAGGATTACAAGATTAGGGAAAATTGAATATTCAAATATGTTAAGATTGTATGATTTAGACAGGCAATCAGTCCTGGAGGAAGAGGGTAAACGGATTAAGGAAATAACCCTTTCAACAATTAATTTCTTCAAGAAATATGATGTAAAAGATGAAGATATTAAATTTCGGTTTATAAATAATATTTTAAAATTACCCTATGAAAAAGTTGAATCCTCTTTAGATATTGAAGAGGATTTTTATAAGATTTTACTGTTTTTAGCCGTTAATCATCCAGATCAATATCCTTTTTATATTTCATCGGTGGATTTTTCTAGGAGCTATAATATAAACCATGTTAAACTCAATTTCATCTTACTGCGAATCGTAGAAGAAAATATTTTTCCAATAAAATTTTTTAAATTGGAACAAAACAAAAATGAGATTTATTATTTTCAAGAGAACGAGAAATTAGAAAGAATGCTTAATGCTATTGTAGAAGATCATATTACAAAGTTTTCATATTTAAATAATTTATATGAAGCTACTCCTTATGAAGTATCTCCATTGACAATGGAAAGTACAGTTACGGCAATTTTAGAGGAAATATGTGCAAATCTTTTTGATAAAGGTTTGAAAAAATCATTACGTAAATTCCTTCCAGATTATATCAATTATTTAGCATATAAGATAGAGAAAGAAAAGAAATTAATTGACAGTTATGATAAATTAGAAGGTTTGATATGGCAAGAAATCCAAGAATATAATTTTGATTCAAACATCAGGAATAGTGATATTAATGAAGCTATTCGTGAAATTGATAAAGCTATTAAAAATGATCCTAAAAATGTAGATTTACACTATTCTAAAAGTAAAATCCTGTATGATAATGGGGAATATAAAAAAGTTTTAGAAGTTTTAGATAAGATGTTATTAGAATTTCCAAATGAAGAGAAAAATATTCAAGTGAAACGAGCATATGTCTTTAAAGAAATGAAAGATATTAAAACAGGATTAAATATTATTAATGATATACTTGTTAGAAATCCTGAAGACAATGATCTTCTTAATTATAAAGCTTTTTGGTTACAATACTTAAATAGGAAAGAAGAGTCTATAAAAATTATTCAAAGTCTTATTGACCGAGCTCCCAATAATGCCACATATCATGATAGCTATGGTGAAATCCTGATGTTCTTTAAGGATTATGAAAATGCAATCGAGGAATTCTTAAAAGTAATAGAAATCAATAGTGATGATTGGTACTTATATCAGACAAATATTAAAGTAGGTATTTGTTATAGAGAAATTGAAGATTATCAAAAAGCAATAGAATATCTCCAGAAAGGTAAAGAATTAACAGAGAAATCTTCAAGTGATCTTGATGAAAAAACCAGATGGATAGCAATAGCTGATTTATTTAGTGCAGAGATTGAACAATTAACGACTGAATCATAAGAAAATATAAAAAAAGAAAAAATTATTTGGATTTTACAAGGTCTTCTAACTCGTCAATTTTATCTGATAAAAATTTTATTCCTTTTTCCCAGAATGTGGGATCATTTAAATTGATACCAATTTCAGCTAACATTTCTTCAGGAGAAAGTGAACTCCCAATAGAAAGAAGTTTTAGATATTTAGGTACAAATTCCTCCTTTTGTTCAAGATATAATTGGTAAATTGAAATTACTAGAAGATTGGCCATATTATATGCGTAGACATAGAATGGAACTGAAAGAAAATGTGGTATAACAAAACAATAATTTGCATATTCTTCATTAATGTTCACTATTGAATTTCCAAACATTAATTCTATTTCTTTCACAAATGCGTTTTTATATTCCTGAGTTGTGGGTAATTTCTGCTCTAACAAATCATGAATTACTTTTTCATACCTATAGAAAGCATTTTGTCTATGAGACGTACTAAAATTTCTTTCAATAAAATTACAAAGTAATAATATTTTTTCTTCTTTGGTTATATCCGTCTCCATTAGATAATCAAAAGTTAAGATCTCATTAAATACAGAAGCTATTTCTGCTACTACGAGGGAAATATCAATATTCATAAAATTTTGATTTTGCTGAATATAATACGCATGGAATGCATGGCCTAGTTCATGAGCTAAAGCACTTACTGAACTAACTGTATTCTCAAAATTAACAAAAACAAAACCATATTGTTTTTGTTTTCCGTGAGCGCAAAAAGCCCCTCTGTTTTTTCCTTTTCTCGGTGTAGCGTCTATATGATTTAATTCAACCATCTTTTCTACTATGCCTCTAAACTTAGGATAGAATTTAGAAACTGAATCTTTTATCAATAATAAAGCTTCTTGATAAGAAAACTTCCTTGTAACTTGCCCCACTGGACAATAAATGTCAGAGATATGTAATTCAGGAAGGTTTAGGAGGTTTTTTTTTATATTATAATATTTTTCGACAATAGGATAACTCTCAGTAGTAACTTTTCCAAGAACTTCAACACTTTCATCACTTACTTCATTTTCTAAGTTTCTTCGAGATATTGGTTTTTCAAAATTCTTTCTTTTGGATTCTAAATCCCAGTTTTTTAGAATATTGTTATAAATATGTGTAAAAATCATTTCATTCTTTTTGTATTTACTCACTATAGTTTGTAAAGCTTTATATCTGAGATCCTTATCTTCCTGGTACATAAAAGAAAAAACTTCTGCTTCTGTTAGCTTCTTGATTTCTCCATCAATTTCAAAATCAAATAAGAAACTACTTTTAAATTCGCTATAAAGATTTTGGAATCCAGTAACTCCAGTGATATCTTTCATTAAAATTATCTGTTCTTCTTTTTCAGAGAGTTGATGTGGTTTTTTCAATCTATTAAATTTGAGAGCATGATTATAATTTTTCAAATCTGGAGAGTTAATCAATTGTTCAAATTTTGTATCTGAAATTTTATTCAACTCTAAGTCAAAAAACAGGAGTTTTTCTTGAATTTTAACTTTAAACTCATTTATTTTAGCAAAAAAAGATTTAACATCATCATTCAGACTATTAATTCTATAGAGTAGAGTAGAATAAGTGTCAAAGTAGAATAACTTCTCTAAAATTACCTCGTATTTTTGATATAATTCTAGTAGTTGTTTTGGCGTTAAGGAAGGGTCCTCTAACATTCCTTTGACGGAATTATAAAAGATTTCGGCAGAATTTTCTAATATTTCAATATCTTTCTCAATTTGTGGATCAGTAATATCTGTATAGAAATCACTTAAATCCCATTTGATAATTTCTTGCGTCATAAAAGAGAAAGTAAACAAATATTATTTGAATTTTACTAGAGATTTTCAAATTTGCCGAAATAATTATTGATAAAAAAACAGAGAGAAAAAGAATTAAAAATTAAAAAAAAAAAATTATTTACTAATTGCTTGGATGGAATTATATCCAATATTCCTAATGATTATTTGTGCTTTTTCTTTACTTTTCATTATTATCAACCTTTTTTTTGGTTTTCTTTCTTAATTTTAGTATGTCTAGGCTTCGATATATAGTTTTTATTATGAAACTTTTTGTGAAGTTCGAATATGTAAGAAACAATTTAAATAGTTAAATAACCTATCTATCAATAGATAACGTTTTTAGTTCGCGAGTTCATAAATTATGAGTGTTATAAATTTTCCTCCTGATGAGATCTATAAAGCACCAAAGTTTGGAAAAAAGAATTTTGAACATATTATCCTCTGGATGTTAAATAATAATGATGTATGTCAATGGTCAGATTTTACTGAAAAACCACTCGAGCTTCGTTTATCTACATTATCTAAGTATCTATCTATGTTAAAAGGAAGAGGATACGTCGATAATTATACTCGGGGTCATTATAGAATAACTTCTGAGG